>JBEKSH010000368.1:0-5061 GCA_049517235.1 Roseiarcus sp.
TAGGCGTGGATCAATGGTATCAGCGTGAGCTGAAAACCACCGATGAAGGTATTCGCCAGTATGAACAGGCGACCTATTACGCAGGCCAATGGAAGCCGGAATACCAGCGCTGGGTCGATATGCTCGCGGGCATGTATCAAGGGGCCGGGCGGCAGGCGGTCGCCTGGGACTCGGCTCTGATCGACGACATGATTTACACCCAGCCCGTGCTGTACGAGTTGGACAAGCTGACCGTTCCGACGTTGCTGATCGTCGGCGACAAGGATACGACGGCGCTCGGCAAGGATCTCGCGCCGCCCGAAGCGCGCGCAAAACTCGGCAACTACCCAGAACTTGGTAAGAACGCCGCCCGCCTCATTCCGAAGGCCAAATTGATCGAGTTTCCCGACTTCGGGCATGCGCCGCAAATACGGGACGCCGAGGCGTTTCATAAGGCGTTGCTTGAGAACCTGCAGCGGTGAAGTCAGGGAGCTCGCCCCCCGCGTCGCAGGCCAGGCTAGGCCCGGCGCCGGCGCCGGCTTTGCCGATGACGTCGCCTCGCCCCGCCAAGATTACCAACCTTTCACATCCGCGCCACAGGCCCGTAAGCCGGCTTGCTCCATCTTAGGCCTCGATCGCTGGACGAATCGTCCGCGCCGGCCTTTCGACCTCAGATGGAGAAACATAATGTCCTTCCCCGGTTCCGCCGACTTTCGGCCGCGCTCGTTGCGCGCCGCCTTGCTCGGCGCCGTCGCCATCGTCGCCATCGGCGGCGTTGCGCTCGAAAGCGTTCCGCAGATGTCCCATGCCGCGACGGCGGCGACGGTCGCGCCCGCCGGCCCCGCCTCGTTCGCCGATGTCGTCGATCGCGTGCAGCTGCCGCAGATGCCCGAATTCGCGCCCGGCAGTCCGCTCGACCGCTTCTTCCGGCAATTCGGCGAGGGACAGGACGGCGAGGGCGACATGCCCGGCATGCGGCCGCGCCATGCGCCGCATCTGCAAATGGCGCAGGGCTCCGGCTTCTTCATTTCCGCCGACGGCTATATCGTCACCAACAACCACGTCGTCGATCACGCCAACGAGGTCACCGTCACCACGGTCGACGGCAAGACGATCGCCGCCAAGGTCATCGGCACGGACGCCAAGACCGATTTGGCGCTGTTGAAGGTCAAGGAGGGCGGCGATTTTCCCTTCGTCAAATTCGCCAGTCAGTCGCCGCGAGTCGGCGATTGGGTGATCGCGGTCGGCAATCCGTTCGGGCTTGGCGGCACCGTGACCGCGGGCATCGTTTCGGCGCGCGGACGCGACATCGGCTCCGGCCCCTATGACGATTTCCTGCAGATCGACGCGCCGGTCAATCGCGGCAATTCGGGCGGTCCGACCTTCAACGGCGAAGGCGAAGTCGTCGGCGTCAACACGGCGATCTTCTCGCCGTCGGGCGGCAGCGTCGGCATCGGCTTCGCGATCGCCAGCGACGTCGTGCAATCGGTCGTGCAATCGCTCAAGGACCACGGGTCCGTGGCGCGCGGCTGGCTCGGCGTCGAAATCCAGCCGGTCACCGCCGACATCGCCGACAGCCTCGGCATCAAGGCGGCCTCGGGGGCGCTGGTGTCCAGGGCGCAGCCCAATTCTCCGGCGGCGGCGGCGGGCGTCAAGACCGGCGACGTCATCACCTCGGTCAACGGCGAGAGCGTCGCCGATCCGCGGGAGCTGGCGCGCAAGATCGCGCTGCTCGGCCCCAACAAGACCGCCGAACTCGGAATCATCCGCGACGGCGCCGCGCAGACCATCAGCGTGAAGCTCGCCGCCATGGCGGGCGAAAAGGAAGCCAGGGCCGATGCGACGGCCCCGTCGGCCGAGCCCACCCAGCTCGCAAAACTCGGGCTGACGGTTGAGCCGGCGCGCGCCGGCGGCGAGGGCGTGCGCGTCGCCGACGTCGATCCCGACAGCGTCGCCGCCCAGAAGGGCATGCAGGCGGGCGACGTCATCCTGGACGCGGGCGGCAAGCCGGTGACCAGCGCTTCCGACATCACGGCGGCGTTCGACGCGGCCAAGGCGAGCGGCCACAAAGCGGTGCTGCTGCGCGTGAAGTCGGGCGACACTTTTCATTACGTCGCTCTGTCCACCGCTTCCTGACTTAAACGGTTGGCTTCAGACCGTCCCATCTGGAGCCGGATCCGGCGCCCGCTTCACGCCTCCCCAGCGGGACGCGGCGCCGATTGCGAGGCGGCAGGCCGGGAGCCCCTCCCCTGGCCTGCCGCTTTTGCCTGACGCGCGAGGCGGCGGCCGCTTCTTTTTGGCCGTTGATCGGCGAGAGGCTATATGTCCTCCATGCGCATTCTGATCATCGAGGACGACCGCGATGCGGCGGCCTATCTCACCAAGGCTTTTCGCGAGGCCGGCCATCTCGCCGATCACGCCGCCGATGGCCTCAACGGCTATGATCTGGCGCGCGAGGGCGACTATGACGTCGTCGTCGTCGACCGCATGCTGCCCAAGATGGACGGGCTGTCGCTGATCGGCGCGTTGCGCGCGCAGAAAGTCGAGACGCCGGTGCTGATCCTCTCGGCGCTCGGCCAGGTCGATGACCGCGTCAAGGGCCTGCGGGCGGGCGGCGACGATTATCTGGCCAAGCCCTACGCCTTTTCCGAACTTCTGGCCCGCGTCGAGGCGCTGGCCCGCCGGCGCCCGAAGGGGGCGGGCGAAGAAACCGTCTATCGTCTCGGCGATCTCGAACTCGACCGGCTGTCGCACAAGGTGACGCGGGCGGGAGAAGAAATCGTTCTCCAGCCGCGCGAGTTCCGGCTGCTCGAATACTTGATGCAGAACGCGGGCAAGGTGGTCACGCGCACCATGCTGCTCGAACATGTCTGGGATTATCACTTCGATCCGCAAACCAACGTGATCGACGTGCATGTCTCGCGCCTGCGCGCCAAGATCGACAGGGATTTTGACACGCCGCTGCTGCACACCGTTCGGGGCGCGGGATACATGATCCGTGACAGCGCTCGGTAAGCTCTTCCGCACGACGGCTTTCCAGCTGTCGCTGGCCTTTCTTGTTCTCAGCGCGATCGGCGCCGGACTCGTGCTGGGCGCCGTCGCCTGGCAGGTGCAGGCGGTGGTGGACGAGGAGACGGCGCGCACCATCGAGGCGGAAGCCGCCGGCCTCTCCGAGCAATACGCCCAGGGCGGCATTCGGCAACTCGGCCTCGTCATCGAACAGCGTTCGCGCGAGCCGGGGTCTTCGCTCTATCTGCTGACCGATTTTTCCGGCGGCCCGCTGGCGGGCAATGTCGCGCGGCTGCCGCAGGGCGTGCTCGACCGCCCTGGGCTTGTCGAGACGCCCTACGAGACAGTCTACCAGGCCTCGTCGGACCGCCGCGCGCTGGCGAAAATCTTCGTTCTGGCCGGCGGCTTTCGGCTGCTGGTCGGTCATGACTTGCGCGATCGTGCGCGCATCGGCGCCGTGATGGTTCACGCTTTGGCGACCTCGCTGATCTTTCTGGCGGCGCTCGGCGGCCTCGGCGGCCTGTTCGTCGCGCGCCGCGTGCTGCGCCGCATCGACGCGATGAGCAAATCGGCGCAGGCGATCATGGCCGGCGACATGAGCGAACGGCTGGCCGTCGCCGGTTCGGGCGATGAACTCGATCGGCTCGCCCTCCACCTCAACGAGATGCTCGGCCGCATCGAGGAATTGATGGCGGGCCTGCGCGAAGTCTCCGACAATATCGCCCATGATCTGCGCACCCCGCTCACTAGGCTGCGCAATCACGCCGAGGCGGCGCTTCGCTTTGACGGCGACAAGGCCGATTATCGCGCCGCGCTCGAGCGGACGATCGAGGAATCGGACGGGCTGATCAAAGTGTTCAACGCGCTGCTGATGATCGCGCGGGCGGAGGCGGGGACCGACCGCGCCGGCATGAGCCAATTCGACGTCGGGCAGACGGCGCGGGGCATCGCCGAACTCTACGAGCCCGTCGCGGAGGAAGCGGGCGTCGCGCTGAGCCTCGCCGTCGAGCCGGGGACGGCCGTCCTCGGCAATCGCGAACTGATCGGCCAGACGATCGCCAACCTGCTCGACAATGCGCTGAAATATGGCGCGCCGGCGCCGCGCGAACCCGCGCTCGCGCTGTCGTCGCTCCCCGCCGGGGACGGGCGCGGCGAGGCCGGCGGGCCGGCCCCGGCGCGAAACGAAGTCATTCTCGGCGTCCGGCGCGTCGGCGACCAGGTCGAAGTCTCGGTCGCCGATCATGGACCGGGAATCGCGGCTGCCGACCGCGCGCGGGTGCTCGGCCGTTTCGTCCGGCTGGAGGGCGCGCGTTCGCGCCCCGGTTCGGGCCTCGGCCTGTCGCTGGCGGCGGCGGTCGCGCATATGCACGGCGGCGCGGTGCGGCTGGAGGACAATGCGCCGGGCTTGCGCGTCGTCCTCGCCTTGCCGGGCCGCCCGGCGGCGCTTGCCGAACCGGGCCCGCCGAGACTGGAGGCGCCGCGATGACCGGCGCGTTGATCGAGATGATCCGCGCCGCGCCGCGCCTAGCGAGGCCCGACATCGCCCAGCGCCGCCTCGCCAGCCTGATGGCGCGGGCGGACGCCGCGCCGCTCGCCGAATCTCTTGCGCACGCGCCGCTGCGCGATCTCGCGTTGGGCTTGGCCGACCATTCGACCTATCTGTGGGGGCTTGTCGCCGAGGACCCGTCGAGACTGGCGCGTCTGGCTGCCGCTTCGCCCCGGCGATCGCTCGATCGCCTCGTCGGGGAAATGGCGGCGCGGCGCGACGAAAGCGAAGCCGAGGTCATGCGCGCGCTGCGCCTCGCCAAACGCGAGGCGGCGCTGCTGATCGCGCTCGCCGATATCGGGGGGCTGTGGAGTCTTGGCGAAGTGACGGAGGCTCTGTCGCGTTTTGCCGACGGCGCCGTCGCCTGCGCGTTGCGCTTTCTGCTGCGCCAGAACGCGGCGGCGGGCCGGCTGGTCATCGACGCCGAAACGCCCGCTCCGGAAGTCGGCTGCGGGCTCGTCGTGCTGGCGCTGGGCAAGCACGGCGCGCGCGAACTGAACTATTCCAGCGACGTCGATCTGATCGTG
>JBEKSH010000369.1:0-4247 GCA_049517235.1 Roseiarcus sp.
TCCAGAAAGCGCCCATAGAGCCTGGCCGGCCGGTCGGCGGGATCGAGACTGGAATCGCTCGCCTTGACGGTGATGAACACCAGCTTTTCAAAGCGTTCGGCGAGACTCGTATCGCGGGTGACGTCGCTGACATCGCCCGCCGGGGCGAAGTCCGGGAAGAAAGCGGCGAGGTCGAGTTGATCGAGGGAGCCGCCCCCGCGCGACTGCGGCCGGAAATAGCCGCTGGGCAGCGTCAAGCGCGCCGGGCCGATCAACGCCCGGCTTGTCGACGGCGCATCGACGCGGTGCGGCAAAGCCATGAAAAGCCCCGCGCCGGCGGCCAACAGCGCCACAGCGGCGACGCTCCAAACAGACGCGGCGAACCTCGACGACATTGGGCTCTGCTCCCGTGACGGCTTTGGCGCGTTTTCAAGCGAAGCGGGCGCCGGTTCGCGCGCGGAAAACGCGACCGATCGACGATCCCGAGCGAGGGACCGAATCGAAGGAGTCGGAAAGCGCTCTGGCGCGAATCGCCGCGATGTCAACGGCGATATTGGCGCCGCCGCGCGGCAAGCGCGAGGGGAAACCGGCGCCTTTCGCCGAAGGCCCGGCGCGGACGGCATGTCATTTGCGTCGGGCGCGCGTTGGCTGCGATAACAAGCGCGCGGCGTCAGAGGAGACCAATGCAATGCCGATTTACGCGCTTGGCGGCGTCCACCCGGTTTTGCCGGCGGCCGGCCGCTGCTGGATCGCGCCCGATGCGAACGTGATCGGCGACGTGGCGCTGGGGGAGGATTGCGGAATCTGGTTCACGGCGACGCTGCGCGGCGACAACGAGCGCATCAGCGTCGGCGCGCGCAGCAATATCCAGGAGGGTTCGACGCTGCACACCGATATCGGCTTTCCCCTGGATATCGGCGAAGACTGCACCATCGGCCATCGGGCGATCGTGCACGGCTGCGCGATCGGCGCCGGCTCGCTGATCGGCATGGGCGCGATCGTGTTCAACGGCGCGCGCATCGGCCGCGGCTGCCTGGTCGGCGCGGGCGCGCTGGTGACGGAAGGCAAGGCGTTCCCCGACCACTCGCTGATCGTCGGCTCGCCCGCCAAGGTGGTCCGCGCGCTTGACGAGGCGGCCGTCGAGGGCTTGCGGCTCTCGGCCGCCCATTATGTCGAGAACTGGCGGCGCTTCGCAAGGGACCTGGTCGCCATCGCCTGAAAAAGGAGAGGCCGGCCTTGGGGGGAGGCCGGCCTCGGAACGAAGCGGGATCTGGGGCGGATCCGGCTTCGCTGTTCGAAAATTCGTCTCAGCGCGCCGTGTAGAGCGGCGCCTCCGCCGGCGCGCCCAGCATCACCCACACATTGGGGTCCTGCTGGCTTTGCCGCTTGACAAAGCGATAGCCGGCGGCGGTCCACGGCTTGGTTTCGTCATTCAGGTTGTCGAGCACGAATTCGCCCTTGTTGGTCTTGAGGGTCAGGATCGCATGGCCTTCCCCGCCTTCGTCCTTGACCACCGTCATCAACAACGCCTGGCGCGGAAAGCCCATGTCGATCAGAAGCTTGCGCTTCAAAAGCGCGTAGTCCTCGCAATCGCCCCTGCCATCGATCGGATAGTCCCAGCGGTCGACGAGGCCCCAGTGATCCATGTCGCTGAGCGGCTCCACATGCGCGTTGACCCAGCGGTTGACGCGATCGATTTCGTGCGCGGCCCTGGGCGAGAGATTGATGTCGACGGCGCTCGCGCGCTCGCCCCCGCATTCGCCCTGATAACGGCGGCAGAAGTCGACCCAGCCGTACGGCACGCTGGCCTCTTCGCCAACCGCCGCGTAACCCGCCTCGACGGAACCGGCGCTGGTCGGTTGCTGGAAGGCCAGCGAGCCGGCGAAAACGACCAGAGCCGCGGCGCTCGCACGGGTCAATCCCGAAATCATCGTCGTCCCCTGTCATTCCCCGGGGATGACGATAGGGACGGTGTTTTTCCGACGACCCAAGTAAAAGCAGAGAATTCTAGTGACCCCGATTCAACTCGGTGACCGGGAAATAAACAATAATCGAAGCTTAACCGGCTCGGTCAACAATATCTGAAAGGCTGGAAATCCGCGCTCTCCACGGGTTGTTTGGGATCGGCGCAATCTTTCCTTCACCGCTCCTTCACGCAATGGCAACCATGGGCGGCCGGGGAAAAGTTAACCTGCGGGGAAAAGCGCGCCGCAGCCGCGTCGGTCCGGTCGAGGAAACCGCTGAAATGGTTACGCGTTTCTTCGCCGCCGCGCTCGTCGCTCGTCATCAACGCGCCCGCCAGCCCGCCTCACAGCCCGAATTCCTTGTTATGCGCGCCCAGGGCGGGCGCTGACAAAGCCTCCGCGGTCTCCGATCGAAACGCCGCGTCGACCGGCGTCGGCAGGGCGGGCATTTGCGCGCCCGCCTCATTGACGAGGCGGCGCGCCATCAGGCCGCGCGCCGCAAATTGCGGATTGTCGAGCGCTTCATGCAACGTCGCGACGATCGAGCAGCAGCAGTCGCGCCCCGCGATGCGCTCGCGCCAGAACGCCGAAGGCTGGCTTTTGATGATCGCGCCGATGCGGGCGATGGTCGCGGGCGCGAACGAGTCGCCGCGCAGTTCGGCCTCCAGCCCGATGACTTCGCAAAATTCCGCCCAGAATTTTTCTTCGAGCGGCGCGGCGGCGAGGATGCGCCCGTCGCCGCAGGGATAGAGCCGGTAGCGCGCGCTGGCGCCCGTCAGCAGGTGGTCGGCGTTGCCGCGCCAGGCGCCGCCCGCCAGCCCGTCGCCGAGCGCCCAGAACATGAACGGGAACACGTTGTCGGTCATCGAAATGTCGAGATGGCGCCCGCGCCCGGTGCGTTGCCGCTCCTGCAGCGCCAGCAAAATGTTCATGACGGCGGGATAGGCGCCCGCCGCGATGTCGGCGATCAGCGCGGGCGGCACGACGGGGCGCTCCGGCGGCCCCATCGACAGCGCCAGCAGGCCCGCCTCGGCGATGTAATTGAGATCATGCCCGGCGACGTCGCGCGCCGGACCGGTCTGTCCGTAGCCGCTGATCGAGCAATAGACGACCCTGGGATTGAGGGCCGCGACATCGCCATGGCCGAGCCCCAGCCGGTCCATCACGCCGGGCCGGAATTGCTCGACGACGATGTCCGCGCGGGCGAGCAGCGGCTCGAGCGCGGCGCGGTGTTTGGTGTTCTTGAGGTCCAACGCGAGGCTCTTCTTGCCGCGGTTGAGCAGCGCGAAGTAGACGCTGTCGCGCCCCCATCGCGCGGGAAAGGCGCGCATGTCCTCGCCGCGGCCCGGCCTTTCGATCTTGACGACTTCCGCCCCCGCTTCGGCGAGCAGCAGCGTCGCCATCGGCCCGGGCAGAAGGGCGGTGAAATCGACGACGAACAGACCTTCAAGCGGCCGCATCCGATGCTCTCCTGTAACCTCGCGCGGCGCCCATGCCGATCACGCGGCGCCCGATCGGCCGAAGTCTGGATTGGGCTGGGCTTTGGCGACGGCTTCAAGTCATTGTCCGGCGGAAGCCCGAAATATCAAGGACGCTCGGCGCGGAAAAATCCGTTATTCCAGGCGTTTTGCAGAGATTTCGGCGGACCGACGGCCGCTGTCGCCGCCGGCGATCAAGGCTTGTCGCGCAAGCTCAAGATATAGGCCGCCACTTGTTTGACTTGAAAGTCGAGCAATTCGGGGTTCGG
Organism: Roseiarcus sp.; assembly: GCA_049517235.1. Classification (GTDB taxonomy): domain Bacteria; phylum Pseudomonadota; class Alphaproteobacteria; order Rhizobiales; family Beijerinckiaceae; genus Roseiarcus. Next base: position 3,691 of record JBEKSH010000369.1, read on the forward strand.
CATGCCCTGAGGCCGGCTCAAGTCGCGATGCGTCGTGGTCAAAAACGTTCGCAAGGAATCGGCGCTGACGTCCTTGCGCCGAGCGATCGACGCGAAGGGCGGGCCGGGCGGCTGCAGAATCGGTTTGTCCGCCTGATCCGCCGCGGCGACATGGCAATACGAGCAGATGAGGATCGCCAGGCGATGGCCTTCCCGAACATCGTCCGCGACGCTGGCCTGCTGGGCGCAAGCCGAACCGGCGACCAATCCAACAGCGGCGAGCCAAGCCGATACGATCCAAGTTTTCATGCGCGATCCCCGGCGCCGTCCCATTGGCGAGCCTATCATGGCGAACGGCGAAGCGACACTCCCCGCCGCCGTGCGCGTCAACGCGCCGGCGGCGAGTTGCGTCATAAAGGCCGAGCCTTCGCCGCAGTCTGCGGGGTGCGCCGTGTTCAGCGGCTCTAGCGGCGGTGACAGGGCCTCCGCCCACGATCGCGGCGCTAGCGCCGGCCTAAACGTGCCGCCAGATGTGATCGCGAGACGCGCCGGGGACGAGCAGGTTCTCGAATTTCTTG
>JBEKSH010000370.1:0-4859 GCA_049517235.1 Roseiarcus sp.
GCGCGCCGCAGCGTGACCATCCCGCGCGGAGCGCTGATGGCGAGCCCGACGCTGCCAAAACGCCGGCCCAGGCTCCCATTCAGGTCGATGAAACCCAGATGCAGCCGCGCCGACACGGTTACCGCCACGCCCGCCGGCGCCAATTCGGAAAATGCGTTCATTTCCGGCCTCTGCGGCGTTTCCCCCATCTCGGCCCCGATCGACTGCTTGCCGAAACCGAAAGAAGCATTACAATGCTTGTTGCTGAGGCAATTGGCAACAGGGGATGGCGCGCGGGATCGCGCTCACACGCCTCTAGGCAGCGGTTTGATGGCCGAGCAAGCGCCTGAACGAGTCTATTCGGAAGACGAGATCGCATTGCGGCTGCAACGCGAATTGCCGCATTGGTATCTTGAAGGGGGTTGGATTCGCCGCAAATACCGCACGCACAGTTGGAAGGGCACGTTGATGGTGATCAACGCCGTCGGCCATCTCGCTGAGGCCGCCTGGCATCATCCGGACATCACGGCGTCTTATGCGTGGGTGGAGGTGCGGCTGATGAACCACGCGGCCAAGGGGATCACGGATAAGGATTTTGAACTTGCCGGGAAGATCGAGGAATTCGTGCAATGGCGCCCCGGCGTCGCTGGCGGCGCGCTGGAAGGCACGCCTGAAAAGGATCAGCGCTTCGCTTACATTAAGTACGATTGACCGAAACACGCCAGACAAAAGACCATTCCGCGGCGGCTAACACGTTGGCGCCCTGCCGACGAAAAACAATCCCGCATAGTCACGAGGAAACGTGAGGATGATGCAATCCTCAATCGGCGGGCGCGGGGCTCCGTTGGAGGCGGCCATTGCGGAAGCGGCGCGATTGATTGCGCGGAGCCGTTCGCCAGTCATTGCGGGTTTGGGCGCCGACGTCGCCGGCGCCCGCGCCGCCATCACTCTCGCCGACCGCGTCGGCGCCGCCATCGACCACATGCATTCGTCGGCGCTGCTGCGCGATCTCGACGTCATGCGCGAATACGGCCTCATGCTGACGACGCCAAACGAGGCGCGCCTTCGCGGCGATGTCGTTTTTCTCGTCGGCGACGGGCTTTCGGAAGCGGGCCTGCCGGACATTTGGCCGGACTTGCGCACGCACGTGCTGGCGCCCCCCGCAGCGGTGGACGCGCAGCGCCGCATTCTCTGGCTATGCCCCGGCGTCATGGCGCGGCGCGGGCCTCTTGGTCCCGATCGCGACACCGGCGTCAGAATCGAAACCACGGCGGGCGACGCCGAGGCCTTGCCAGGGCTGCTCGCCGCCCTGCGCGCGCGCGTCAACGGCAGACCTCTGGCGCTCGCAGGCGCAGGCCTGCGGGAGATCGACGCGCTCGCGACCGCACTGCAATCGGCGACATTCGGCATCGCCGTATGGTCCGCGACGCGACTTGACGCACTGACCATCGAGATGCTCTGCGGCCTCGTCACGGATCTTAACGCCAGGACGCGGTTCACTGGATTGCCGCTTGCGCCAGGCGACAACGCGGTCGGCGTCTTGCAGGTCTGCGGCTGGATGACCGGCTTTCCGATGCGAACGGGCTTTGCGCGCGGCTTTCCCGAGCATGATCCCTGGCGTTTCGAGGCCGACCGTCTGGTCAATAGCGGCGAAGCCGATTGCGCGTTGTGGATTTCAGCGTATCAAGCCGCGTCGCCGCAATGGGAGCGCGCCATCCCGCTGATCGCGCTCACCGCCGCCAAGACCGAATTTCCCAGGACCCCGGAAGTGCATATCGCAGTCGGTCGCCCTGGCGTCGACCATGATAGCGTCGACCATCTGGCTCGCACGGCGACGTTCGCGCCCGTCGCGGCCTCGCAGGCGAGCGATGCGCCATCCGTCGCCGACGTCATCGGCCGGCTCGTCGCCGCGCTCGATGACAAAGTCGGAGCCGCGTCATGCTGACCCGCATCAAGGGAGGCCGCATCATCGACCCGGCCCAAGGTCGCGATGAGCTCGGCGATGTCTGGATGCGCGATGGCCGCGTTATCGCCGCTCCGGCTCAGGGCGCCAGCCCCGACGCGACGCATGACGCGACCGACCTGATCGTCATGGCCGGCGCCATTGACATCCACTCGCACATCGCCGGCCCCAACGTGAATACGGCTCGCCTGCTGTTGCCCGAACAGCATCGGCGATCGACGCCGCGCCCGGCCCACACGCCGCTCGCCAGCGCTGGCTGGTCGACCTTCGAGACCGGCTGCGGCTATGCGGCCATGGGTTTTACGACCGTCGTCGAGCCGGCCGTCGCGCCGCACCAGGCGCTGCACGCCCACCTTGAACTCGCCGACGTTCCCATCATCGACAAGGCCATACTTACGGTCCTCGGCAATGACGATTATTTGCTGCGGCTGATCCGCGACAAGGCCGGCGCCGCAAACGTCAGCGAATATGTCGCCTGGACCCTCCAGGCGACGCGCGCCTTGGGCGTCAAGGTCATCAATGCGGGCGGCGCGGCGGCGTTCAAGGCGAATGTGCGCGTCTTCTCGTTCGACGACGTCGTTCCCTGGTACGGCGTCTCGTCGCGCGACATCGTCAGGACCCTGCAACGCGCGGTGACGGATCTGGGCGTGCCGCATCCGCTGCATGTGCATTGCAACAATCTGGGGCTTCCCGCCGGCGCCGACAGCGTCGTCGCGACGATCGAAGCGGCGGAGGGATTGCCGCTGCATCTCGCCCATATTCAGTTCTACGCCTATGGCAGCGAAGGCGAGCGCCGCTTTTCTTCCGCCGCGGCGCGCCTCGCCGAATGCGTGAATGCCCACAAGAACGTGACCGTCGACGTGGGCCAGGTCATGTTCGGACAGACGGTGACGATTTCAAGCGATGTGCTGCGCCAGTTCGGCGCGCTGGGACGCGCCAGCCCGAAGAAATGGGTCATTTTCGACGGCGATTCGAACGGCGTCGGCGTCGTGCCCTACAACTACCGGGAAAGCGACTTCCATAATGCGGTGCAATGGGCGGCGGGCCTTGAACTCTTTCTGTTAATCAATGACCCGGCGCAGGTGTTCTTCACCACGGATCATCCGAACGGCGCGCCTTACACAGCCTATCCCGACCTCTTCGCCCTGCTGATGGATCGCGACCTTCGCGCCGAATGGATCGCGCGCCTACCGCCCGCCGCCATCGAGACGAGCACCCTGCCGTCGATTGCGCGCCAATACCCGCTGAACGAAATCGCGACTATGACCCGCGCCGCGCCCGCCAAGCTTCTTGGCCTGCCGGATCGCGGGCATCTCGGCCCCGGAGCCGTGGCCGATGTGGCGCTCTACGCCGACAAGCCGAACAAGGCGGAAATGTTCCGCAACGCCGCGCTCGTTTTCAAGGACGGCGACCTTGTGGTGCGTGACGGCCGCGTCGCGCATTATCGCTGGGGACGCGCGCTGAGCTTGAATTGCGAACCCGACCTTTCGATCGAGCGGCGCATGCGCGATTACTACGAAGATAGCTACGGCCTCGAGCCGCAGTTCATGAAAGTGCCGACTAACGCGATAGGCAGAGCCGATCCGTTCGAGTTTGTATCATGCGCCCGATGAAAGCCAATGGCGTCCTTATCGATGACACGTTCGCCGAGGCGTTCGGCATGCGCGCGACCGCCCTCATCATCACCGCGGACAGTCTGCGCTGGGCGCGCCAGGCGGCTGTGACGATGACCGGTTACGCGACATCCGTCATCGGCTGCGGCTGCGAAGCCGGCATCGACCGGGAGCTGCGCCCCGGTCAGACGCCGGACGGCAGGCCCGGAGTGCGCGTTCTCGTTTTTTCGATGTCCGTGGCGGAGTTGCAGAAGCAACTTCGCAGCCGCGTCGGACAATGCGTGCTGACATCGCCAGGCTCGGCCTGTTATGGCGACCTCGATGGCGAAGAACCGCTGAAGCTCGGCAATTCGCTGCGCTATTTCGGCGACGGCTGGCAGATCTCGAAGCGGCTCGGCGCAAAACATTACTGGCGCATTCCGGTGATGGATGGCGAGTTTGTCTGCGAGGCGACCGCGGGCCTGACCCGGCAGGCCGTTGGCGGCGGCAATCTGCTTATTCTTGGCGTTAGTTCGAGGCAGACGCTCGCGGCGGCCGAATCGGCCGTCAAAGCGATCGCCGCCATACCCGACGCGATCATGCCGTTTCCAGGTGGGATCGTGCGATCGGGGTCAAAGGTCGGGGCGAAATACAAGAACATGAGCGCGTCAACTAACGACGCCTTTTGCCCAACGCTGAAAGGCGCGGTGATCGCCAGCGTGCTGGAAATCGTCATCGACGGTTTGACGTCGGAAGCCGTCGCCAATGCGATGCGCGCCGGACTGCGCGCCATTGTCGAACTCGGCCCGAAGCGCGGCGCCGCGCGGGTCAGCGCAGGCAATTACGGCGGCAAGCTTGGACCCCATCACTATCATCTGAAAGATCTGTCGCCAAAGAACGCCAGGCGGCCCGGCCCGAAGGAATCCGGCACGTGAAGCCGCTTGTCCTGCGCCTGCGCGCCGCGCCCGATCAGCGGCTCGATCTATCGCCGCTGGCGCCGCATCGCCTCGCGGGCAGGAGCGCCCAGGAGATCGCCGCCATAGAATTGCAAACGACGCATCGACGAGTCCAAGTCGGCGATGTCTTCGCCCTGTCGACGGGAAACGTCGAGCATATCGTTATCGAGGGGGGGTCGGAGAGGTTCGACGGCGTCGGCGAGGGCATGAACGCCGGCTCGATCACGGTGAAGGGCGACGTCGGCAATCAGGCGGGCCGCCGGATGGCCGGCGGCCGGCTGACCATCGAAGGACGATCGGCCCACTGGACGGCTTCGGGCATGACGGCGGGCGTTATCGAGATCGCCGGCAATGTGGGCGATCGCCTTG
>JBEKSH010000371.1:0-4240 GCA_049517235.1 Roseiarcus sp.
CCGCAGCCACGCCGTCCTCAAGCGGTCCTGCCGCCGCAACGCCAAACAAGGTGAGCGTCAAAAGGCCGCCGGCAAAGATGATCTTGATCCGCTGTTTCATGCTTCCGCACCGGCTACGAGAGCATCCTAAACGCGACGAAGCACGTTCGCCACCGGCTGCGCTTCCCAGCGGGTCGCCCCAAAGTCGGGCTGGCTCAACACTCTCCGGCCCTCGCCAGCTTGTCATTTCGTCGTCGCCATCGAACGCCGCCGTGACCAATAGACCTTGCCCTATCGGTCGTGACCACAAACCCGCGAAATCGCGTCCAATAGAGCCGAATTGGACTTCTGGACGCGATTGGCGCATGAGCCTCGAGTCCACTGGACACGAAAGGGCGCCAGATGATCAAATCGCACCGCGCGGGCCAGCTTGTCGGCTACGCGAGAACATCGACCGCAGAGCAGGGGGCCGGGCTGGAAGCGCAGGTCCGCGACCTGTTGGCGGCCGGATGCATGAAGATTTTCCAGGAATATGCGTCGTCGATTGGCGAGCGCGTCGAGCTTGACCGGGCGCTCGAATACGTGCGCGGCGGCGATACCCTTGTCGTGACCAAGGTTGACCGTCTGGCGCGCTCTACAATCGGCCTATGGGCCATCGTCGAACGTCTTGAAGGGATCGACCACGGCGGCGCTGGGCTGCGCATCCTCAACCTCGGCGGCGAGACAGTCGACACGAAGTCCGCGACCGGCAAGCTCATTCTGACGATCTTCGCAGGCTTCGCGCAATTCGAGCGGGAAATGATGCTTGAGCGCCAGCGCGAGGGGATCGCCAAGGCGAAGGCCGAGAACCGATACCTCGGCCGCAAGCCCACCGCCAAGCTCAAGGCCGCCCAGGCCGTTGGGTTGTTCAAGGCTGGCAAGACCGTCACGGAAGTCGCCGCGTCGCTCGCCATCGGTCGTGGGAGCGTTTATCGCGCTCTTGAAGCCGCGGGCATCAAGCAAGCCGCGAAGACATCCTGACCAAATGACCGTTTAAATATTTTACAACCGGAAAACCGACGGCCCAAGCGACTCACCCGAAGCCCGCAAAGTCGTCCAGGATCAGCGGCGATCCTTGCGGAGGTCGGCCAGGTCATCATCCCGAACGTCGAGGCCCGATGCGCAAGTCAACGGCGGCTCTCGACCCTGACCGGTCATTCGCGCCGATAAAGAGTCGCATGGGTTACCGCGGTCGTGCGCGGTGCGAAGCTGTCGGGCATCGTGCGTCGCGGGCAACCCGAGCGGAGAACGTGGAAGATGGCGTTGGTCAGATCGCGCCTCGGCCATTGTCGCGGTCGACCGGTCCTGCTCGGGGCGGGCAACAATAGTGCGATGATCGCACACTCGGCGTCGGTCAGGGCACTTCCCTAACGGAGCTGCTCGCGCTTATGCTGGCGTCGAATGATCAGGGTCCACATGAGCCCACTCCAATTTAGCGTCGACAACCGACGTTTAGGACGAGGGAGCGTTGGCGATGTCGCTTGATGTCGCCGATTGGCTGCGACGGCTGGGCCTCGAACAATATGCGTCGGCTTTTCGCGACAACGCGATCGATGCCGAGGTGTTGCGGAGCCTGACTGCCGAGGACCTCAGGGATATCGGGGTCACTCTGGTCGGCCATCGCCGCCGCCTGCTCGACGCCATCGCGGCCCTCAAGTCCGAAGCTAGCTCAACCGCTGATCCCGATGCTGCGGCTGAGCCAAGTTCGACTCTGACGTCGGCGTCCGCCCCACGATCTACCGGTGCCGAACGTCGGCAGCTGACCGTCATGTTTTGCGATCTCGTCGGCTCGACCGCACTTTCGACCCAGCTCGATCCCGAGGAACTGAGCAACGTTCTCGGCGCGTTTCAAAAGGCCTGTGTCAGCGCTGTGACCGGGTTTGGCGGCTCGGTCGCCAAGTATATGGGCGACGGAGCGCTCGTCTATTTCGGCTATCCGGAAGCCCACGAGGACGACGCCGAGCGGGCCGTCCGCGCCGGGCTTGCGCTTATCGACGCGATGACCGCGATGCAACTATCCGTCCCGTTACGCCCGCGGGTCAGGGTGGGGATCGCCACCGGCCTGGTGGTGGTAGGCGAGCTGATCGGCGAGGGCAGCGCGCAGGAGCGCGTAGCTGTCGGAGAGACATTGAATCTGGCCGCAAGGATTCAGGCTGTCGCCTCTCCCGATTCTGTGGTGGTGCCGGAATTAACCCATCGTCTCGCCGGCGCCGCCTTCGATTACGAAGAGCTCGGGCTACACGAACTCAAGGGCATCCCTGATGCGGCGAGGTTGTGGCGCGTCGCAGGTGAAAGCACCGCGCGGGGACGCTTCGATAGCAGGGTCGTCGGTGGCCTGACGCCGCTGGTCGGTCGCGCCGAGGAGATCGCGCTGCTCCGGCGTCGCTGGGACCACGCGAAGGACGGCGATGGCCAGCTCATCCTTCTCTCGGCGCCTGCGGGTTTCGGCAAGTCGCGCATGACACAAGCATTCCGGGAGCATCTCGACGATCCCTCTGTCACTTGCTTGCGATATTTTGGCTCCCATTTTCACGTGAACAGTGCGTTTTATCCTTTCATCAGGCAGCTCGAATGGGCCGCAGGCATCGTCCGTACGGATACCGGGCCCCAAAAACTCGACAAGCTGGAAGCCGTTTTGGAAGGCTCGGCGGAAGGCAAAACCGAAACTGCCGCGCTGGTGGCCGATCTGTTGTCGATTCCTTTCGGCGAACGCTATCCGCCGCTCCAGCTCACCGAGGCAGTCCAAAAACAACGGACCATGGAGGTTCTGGAAGAGCAACTGGTTCTACTCTCGCGGCGGGATGCAGTGCTGGTTCTTTTCGAGGACACGCACTGGATTGATCCAACGTCTATCGAGTTGATGAACAGGATTATTCGCAGAGTGGTGGACCTGCCGGTAATGATCATTGTGACCTATCGGCCTGAGTTCACCCCGCCCTGGCTGGATCTCGGCCACGTTACGATGTTGAAACTAAACCACTTGGGGCGAAGCCAGGTGGTCGACCTCATTCACAAGACCGCAGGCGGCAAAACGCTGCCGGAGGCGATCGTCGCACAGATCGCCACGAAGTCGCAGGGTGTTCCGCTGTTTATCGAGGAGATCACGCGGGCGATTTTGGAGTCCGGCGATCTTGAGGAGGATGGCGAGCGTTACGTCCTGCGGGGATCAATTCGGGATTTCGCAATTCCGTCTACCTTGCAGGACTCCTTGATCGCGCGCCTGGACCGCCTTGGCGTCGCCAAACATGTCGCGCTCACAGCATCGATAATCGGTCGGGAGTTTTTATACGAACTGCTCGATGCCGTAGCGCGGGTGCCGCAGGCGACGCTGCTGGAAGGGCTTGAACAGCTTGTCCGATCCGATCTGCTGGGACAGCGGGGCGCACCACCGCGGTCGCGCTACATCTTCAAGCATGCGCTGATCCGCGACGCGGCCTCTCAGTCCGTCTTGAACGCACGTAAGCGCGAGTTGCACGAACGCATCGCGGAAATTCTCGCTAGCCGATTTCCTGAAGTTGCCGAGACCGAGCCAGAACTTCTGGCGCACCACTATACCGAAGCAAATTTGGTTGACCGAGCGCTGGCGTACTGGCGCCGGGCCGCTGAGCGGGCGGCGACACGATTAGCTTACATCGAGGCGCTCGGTCACGTTGACAGGGCAATGAAGCTCGTTGCCGCCCTGCCCGCAAGCCCTGAAAGGGACGAGTGGCAGCTTATTTTTCTGGTGATCGAAGGGCCCTCGCGGATGGCGCTGGACGGCTGGGACAGCCCGCCAGCGAAACTGCTTTACGAGAAGGCGAGAGCGACGGCTGAAAGACTGGGGCGCCCGGCAGAAGTGTTCCGATCGGTCTGGGGTCTGTGGATGGGGGCGCACAGCAGCGGACAGCACGCCCGAGCCCACGAACTGCTCCAGGAAATCTTCGGCCTTCTCGCGCAGACGAAAGAGCCGGAATACGTGGTTCAGGCCCACCATGCCGGTGGTTCTCAGATGGTGGCGGAAGGTGTGCCGCGTGCGGCGCTCACCCACATCGATCAATTGCTGACCAACTACCGGATGGATGTCCACGGCAACCTTGCGATGACCTACGGCGCCCACGATCCGGGGTGCTGTTCCCTTGGCATGCGCGCATTGAGCCTGATGATGCTCGGTCATCTCGATCAGGTTGAAGCCGCACTAAGAAAGGCTCTGGACCTCAGCCATCGTCTTGATCATAAACCCAGC
>JBEKSH010000372.1:0-4235 GCA_049517235.1 Roseiarcus sp.
GCTGCGGCATCCATGCCGACCGACCCGCCCAGTGCCGCGACTTCTTCTGCCTGTGGATGACCGACGCCGCGATGCCCGCCGAATGGAAACCGGAGCGCTCGAAAATGGTGCTGTCGATCTTCCCGGCCAACGGCTTCATCTACGTTCAGGTCGATCCGGGCTATCCGCAGGCGTGGCGCAGGGCGCCCTATTACGACCAGTTGCGCCGCTGGGCGAAAGAACTCGTCGAAAAGGGGCGCCACATCATCGCCTTCGTCAACGACAGCGCGACGCTGCTCATGCCCGAGGAGGCGATCCCGTTAGGAAAGATGAAAGCGACCGATCGTTTCATGGTCCGCAAAGGCTACGGTCCGAACGGCGTGACCTACAGCGTCGAGCGCGGGCAGGCGTAGTGCAGCTAAGGCGATATCGCCCGCTCATCCAGACCCGGCGCCCTGCGCGCAGGATCGTCCAGCACCCGGTAGAGAGCGCGCGCTTCGGGCGCCGGCCCGCGCCGCACCCCCAGCGCCTCGATTCTCACCGCCAGCGGCCGGCCGCCAATGGATAGGACCAAGCCGTCGCCGCAACGCACCGTACGGCCTGGCTTGTCCAGATCGATCTCGGCGCCGCCCCGCGACAGCCGAACGCGGCCGTCCGCCACCATGCGCGCGGCCAGGTTGCGGGTCTTGAAGAAGCGCGCCCGCCAGAGCCAGACGTCAATCCGGCAACCCTCGGCCGACTCGCTCACGCAGAAGCCCTCATGAGGCGCGGCGCCGGCGCGCCCTGTTGCGACGCGTCCGGGGCGCGGGCGGGGCCAGCGGGGCGGCGATCGCCGCCAGGGCGGCGAAGGGTGAGGCGGCGGGGCCAACCGACGAAGCTTCCGCGGCACGCGGGCGGCGGCGCCAGAGGATGGACCCGGCGGCCCCGGCCTTGCGCACGGGCGCATAGCCGAGGCCGCGCAGAATGAGTTCAGCCTGGGCCAGTTCCCAGCCGAGGTCCGCCAGAATCTCCGGAGTCAGCCGGACAGCGCCGTTCCCTTGGGGCGTGGCGGCGCGAGCCAGGGCGTCCAGCCGCTCCAGCGCCGCGACTGGCGCGGCCAGGCCCCCGACGGCGCGCAGACCGCGCAGAGAAAGGGCTTCCGGCGGCGGCGCGGGCCGGGGCAAGGCGGACAAGGCGTCGGCGGCCGGCCGCCAGCCGGGCCGGGCCAGCTCGGCGAAGGCGGCGCAGAAGGTTCGGGCCTCCGGCGCCAACAAGGCCGGCAGATAGAGGCTGAAGGCGCCGAAGCGCACGCCCAGAGACTTCAGGGCTCGGCGCTCCTTCTGGCTGAGGGCGCGAACATGCGTCTCCGCCTTCTTGCGATCCATCATGCCGAACTGCTCGACGAGTTGATAGGCGAGGCCCCGAGCCAGTCCCTTGAGCCGCCCGTCGGCGACCGCCGCCTTCAGCCGCTTGAGGACGAACAGGCGGCGGCTGGCCTCGGCCGCGATGAAGGCCTCCAGCCGCCGGGCGGCCCGCTCGCGCGTCGCGCCGGGACCAAGCTCGCCCAACAGGCGCACCCTCGGCGAAAACGGCCCGCCGCCGGCGAGCTGGCCCGCCGCCTGGCCGAGCCACAGCACCGCGCCGTCGGGCGTCAAGGCGAAGGCCTCGTCGCCCTCGCCCGCCAACTGGCCGAGGCGACGGGCGATTTCCGGCGTCACCGCCCGCTCGGCCGCGCCGCGCAAGGCGCGATTTTCCAGGGCCGAGGCGCCGCGCGCCGGCTCGAAGCTGACGCCGGCGAGCTTGCCGACGAAATGGCCCTCGACCGTCACCGCCCCGTCGGCGCCGACCCCCGCCAGAATCGGCCCGTCGCCCTCGCTCAGACTCCGCATCAAAGCGCTGGTGCGCCGGTCGATGAACCGCTGCATCAGCCGCTCGTGAAGGGTGTCGGACAGCCGGTCCTCCAAAGCGCGAGCGCGGCTCTGCCAGGCCTGGGGATCGGCCAGCCAGTCGCCGCGATTGGCGACGTAGGCCAGGGTGCGCACCCTGGCCAGGCGCGCCGACAGGGCGTCGATGTCGCCGTCGGTGCGGTCGAGGCTCGCGAACTGGGATTGCGCCCAGTCCTCCGGCAGGCGCCGATTCCCTTGGGTCAAGTGCTCGAACATGGGCCCGACCACGCGGACATGCTCGTCCTGAGTGGTCTTGCGAAAGTCCGGGGTCTGGCAGACCTCCCACAGCCGGATCAGGTTGACGCGATCGCGGCAGCGGCGGATGACGGTCTCATCGACCGCCAGCTGGCGCAGGGTGGTCTCGTCCTGACTTTCCTCCGACAGTTTCAAACCTGGCGTCGGCGGCGGGGCGGCCAGGGAGCGCATCAGCGCCTGCAGCGACTGGAAATCCAGTCGCGCGTTGCGCCACTCCGCCGCGGCCACCGGCTGGAAGTCGTGGCTCTCAACCGCGGCGACCGCGTCCGGATCCATTTCCGAGGCCTCGGCGGTGACGCCAAAGGTCCCGTCCTTGCGATAGCGTCCGGCCCTCCCGGCTATCTGGCCGATCTCTTGCGGATGGAGCCAGCGGGTGCGCCGCCCGTCAAACTTGCGCAGGCCGGCGAAGGCGACATGATCGACGTCCATGTTCAGTCCCATGCCGATAGCGTCGGTAGCGACCAGAAAATCGACCTCGCCGGACTGGAACAGGGCCACCTGGGCGTTGCGCGTGCGCGGGCTAAGCGAGCCCATCACCACCGCCGCGCCGCCGCGTTGGCGGCGAATCAGTTCGGCGATGGCGTAGACCGCATCGGCGGAGAAGGCGACCACGGCGCTGCGTCGTGGCAGACGGGTGAGCTTCTTGGGGCCGTCGTAGATCAGTTGGGAAAAGCGGTCGCGCGACTGGATCTCGGCCTGCGGGCATAGCCGGCGGATCAGCGGTGCGACGGCGGCCGCGCCCATCAACATGGTCTCGGACTTGCCGCGCGCGTGCAGCAGGCGGTGCGTGAAGACATGACCACGTTCGGGGTCGGCGCAGAGCTGGATTTCGTCAACGGCGAGAAATTCGACCTGGCGATCCAGCGGCATCGCCTCGACCGTGCAAACGAAATACTGCGGGGCCAGCGGGATGATCTTTTCCTCGCCGGTGATCAGCGCCACGCAACGCGCACCGCGCGCCTTGACGACGCGGTCGTAGATCTCCCGCGCCAGCAGCCTGAGCGGCAGGCCGATCATGCCCGAGGCGAAGGCCAGCATGCGCTCCACCGCCAAGTGGGTCTTGCCGGTGTTGGTCGGGCCGAGGACGGCGACAAGACGCGAGGGACCACCCCCCATGGAAAGGTCGCTCATGGCTGGAGGAGCAGGATACATGCGCGCGGCGCGGGTGCCGCCAGGGGTTGTCGAGGGCGATCGCCTCGGAGTGACGCCGGCTGCTTATGCATCAGGGTTTCGAGATAATCGGGATTGACGCAGGTGTCAAAAACGCCCTCGGCTGGCGGCGATAATCCCGTCGCATGGGCCGGGTCCAGCCCGGCCCGTTCAGCAAGGCGCCAGTTCTTCGATCCGCCCGAGCATCGCCGCATCGTCGCCCAGACAATGCGCGTTCACATGGACGGCGACGGCGGCTCGCGACCGTTTGCGGTCACCGGTAATTGCTGATCATCGACCGCACGAGTAGCCCGCTTATCAACAACATCGTCGCGTCTGCTAAAGTTAATTGAGAGACCGGTAGTCGGCTTGGCGAGCCCGTCCCGGCCATGGCGCCGGGGACGTTTATCCTCTAATAATCAACGCGGAGCGCCAATCGGAGGCATGGTGAATCCCTATGACGAGCGACGATCAGGATTTCTATGCGGCCATCCCGGTGTTCGATAGTTTTGCCGATGTGATGAAGCCATCGAGCTATCGCCCGCTGCCGCAGGACTGGGTGGTGGGCTTTTCGGATGTCGTCGGATCGACCAAGGCGATCGCGCAAGGCCGCTACAAGGCGGTGAATATGGTGGGCGCCGGCGTCATCGCGGCCGTCGCCAACGCGCTCGAGCGGCGGCCTTTCGCCTATGTGTTTGGCGGGGACGGGGCCAGTTTCGCCATCAGCCCCGCCGACGCGCCGCGCGCGACCGAAGCGCTCAGGGCGATGGCGGTGTTTGCTCGCGAGGAGCTGGAGATCGAGCTGCGCGTCGCGATGGTTCCGGTCGCGACGATCCGGGCGGCGGGACGCGACGTCCGCGTCGCACGCTTCGCCGCCTCGCCGCATTGCGCCTACGCGATGTTCGCCGGCGGCGGCCTGGCGTGGTT
>JBEKSH010000373.1:0-4232 GCA_049517235.1 Roseiarcus sp.
CGTTTCGACGCGCCGCTTCACCTGTTCACCCGCTATGCGCTGGAGGATGTCGAATATGGCGGCGTCGCGCTCAGACAGGGGGACAAGATTGGCCTGCTTCTGGGAGCCGCCAATCGCGATCCCGAGCGCTTCCCCGATCCCGACCGTTTGCACGCTTCCCGATCGCCCAATCCGCACGTCGCATTTGGCGGGGGCATCCATTTCTGCGTCGGCGCGCCGCTGGCGCGGCTCGAAATGGAAGTTGCGCTGCCCATTCTGTTCCAGCGTCTCCCCGGGCTGAGGCTCGCGGGGCGCCCGCGTTACCGCGACAGTTACCATTTTCACGGCCTGGCGACGTTGCCAGTGGAATGGTGATGGCTTGGCGATCGGGGGGGCCAGCCGAGATGACGTTCGCCGCGACAGCGACTGCTCGCAGAGCCAAACGGCGCTGCAATTGGCGCGCGCGGCCGCGCGATTTCGTATTCTTGGCGTCGCCCTCGCCCCCAGGGAGTCCTTGTTCAATTCCTGTGCGAGATGCTATAAGCTGATCTTAGTGCTTATCCAGCATCTCTCCGAGTCCAGCTATGTCCCTAAGCCCAGAGAATGACGCACAAAACAACGTTTCGGCAGTCGCCATAGCGTTGCCGAAGGCCGGCGGCTTGCTGAAGGCGCGCGACGCGGTTGAAGTTGACGGGACCGAAGCGGAGCGCAACACGATCTTCGATAGTCTGGTGAAAGTCGAAGGCGAAGTCGCCGGCCTTGTCGCCTATTCCATTTACAAGCAGAACAAGAGAGCCTGGCTGCACGACTTTATCAAGGCTACCGGACGCCCGCCAAACGAGGCGGAATCACGCGCCTATATCATTGGGGAGAGCACCGAGCGGCGCCTGGCGACTTATCGCCATCTTGCCGCGGCGACGCTCGCGGGGGAAGGGCCGGAGGCGCCGTCATCGGCCGGGCGGGCGACGCGTCAGACGCACGGCCGGCCGCCGTCGTTCTTCGCGGTTTGGGCGGTCGTTCTGATCGCCGCCGTCGCTCTGCTCGCCTACGCCCTGCACGCCGGTCTGGGCGTCGGCAAATAATCGGGGCGCAGGTTTCAGTCACGCTGTTGGACGGCTTCCCGGCGCAAGAGCTTCGGGGCCCCGCGCGAAGGTGGAATCGCGGGGTTCGTCGAAGGCCGCTCTCACCCTTGCTGCAAGATCTCAAAATACGCCTGTTCGAGCGACACGCGCTGCAGGCTGACCGATGAAATATCAATGCCGCCAAGAGCGCGCACGACCTCCTCAAGCGCGACCTGTTGCGGCAACAGGCAACCAATCTTGCCTGCGTAATGGCGAACGCCCCAACCGAGCCGCGTGACGCGCGCGAGGAGCGCCGCGGTATCGCCGACCTCGCTGACCTCGATTAGCGCAATCGCCTTTGCGGGCACCAGGGACAACAGCTCGGAGACCGATCCCTCCCGCGCGATGCGGCCATTCTTCATGACGCCGATGCGCGAACACAACTGCTCCGCCTCGTCGAGATGATGGGTCGTCAGCAGGATCGTCATGCCCTGCTTCTTGAGGGTCTCGATCATCCGCCAAAGCTCGTGCCTGGCTTCCACATCGAGGCCGGAGGTTGGCTCGTCGAGGACGAGGATGTCGGGCGAATGCACAAGCGCGACGGCAATGTTCAACCGCCGCTGCCAGCCGCCGGAAAGCGCGGAAACGGGGACGCGCGCAAAGCGCTCGAGCCCGAACAGCTGCGTCAATTCGGCGATGCGTCTTGCCGCGTCGGCTTTCGGCATTCCATAGATGTCGGCGAAGAACCGCAGGTTCTCGGCGGAATACAAGTCTTTGTAGAGGGCGATCTCCTGAGGGCAGAATCCGATGACGCTTCGCGCGGCGCTCGATGCGGGCCTGCCGGAGATCTCGACGGCGCCGCTGTCGGGGTCGAGCAGATTGCAGAGGATGTTGATGGCGGTCGACTTGCCGGATCCGTTCGGACCGAGCAGCCCGTAAACTTCCGCGCGGCCGATCGAGAAGTCCAGGCCGTCGAGGACGAGTCTGTCGCCGAAGGACTTGCATAGGGCGACGAAGCGAACCGCGCTCACGAGCGCTTCTCTTCGGTGAGCATGCGCCGATAGGATTCTATGCCGAGCGCTAGCGAGACGGCGGCGAACACGGCAAGGAAGATCAGGCTCGTCGAGAGATCGCTCCATCCCAGGCCCCGCCCCGAAACGCCCTTCAAAGCTTCGTTCATATGAAAAACCGGATCGAACCAGGCAATCTGAAGGAGAAATTTCGGAAGCAGACTGACCGGAAACCATGTGCCGGCGAGCACGAGCAGCGGCACGCCGAATGCCGCCACGGGACCGTTGACGTCTTCGGCGCGCTTGGCGAAACGGGCGCCAAAGAAGAACCCAAGTCCCACGAACGCGAATACCGAGAGCGCCACGATGGTTGCGCCCAGCGTCACATCGCCCCGATAGCGCGCCCCCATTGCGAAGGCGAGTCCATAGACGATGACGGCCTGGAAGCAAGCGACGACCGAAAGAGCCACAACGACGCCCAGGAAATAGGCGGCCGGGCTCAACGGGGAAACGAGCAGACGGCGCAGCGTCCGGCGCTCCCGTTCAGCCACAATGATCGAAACCGTGCCGCCAAGACAGCTGAAAAATAAGGCGGCGCCGATGAGAATCCCGGCCGGGGTTGTGTCCATGCTTCCCGGCATCGACGGGTTGTTCCCGTAAATCAGGCCGAACAGCAACAGCATCAGCGCCGGGAATACGGCCCAAAAGACCAGGGTCCTCCGCTGGCGCAGATACTCGGTGAGAATACGCCGCGCAATTCCGATCGTCTGCTGCAGAACGAGCGAGGGGCCGGATGCGATCATTTTGGAATCTCGCGACTTTCCGACGCCTCGTGTGTCTTGTCCTCGCGGCGCAGCGCGACGCCTTGCTTACAAGAAACGTCGGGGCGCGTCTTGATTTGGATCATGCGACCGGCGGCATGTCGCCGCTGGTTCAAGAAACCACAAGCGGCATTGATGCCACGCCAGCTTGGCCGCTCACCCCGCCAAGGCCAGAGCGGCGATGCAAACGTCCGCGAAGACGCGATTCCCGCTCCGGAAACAGGCTCTTCGAATCATGCGGCGTGTGGCGGTCATCGCACAATTGTAAGGCGCTTGGCGGCGCGCGTGAGCCCCGTATAGAGCCAGCGATGGCCATGCTCGCCGAACGCGTAGCTTTCGTCGAACAGCATTACGTCGTTCCATTGCGAGCCTTGCGCCTTGTGGACGGTGAGCGCGTAGCCGAAATCGAACTCGTCGGATTCGCGGCGTTGCGGGTAGGGGATTTCCGCCTCCCCGCCTTCGAAGAATTGCCTGAGCACGGCGACCTTGGCGCTTGTGCGACCCGTATCGTCCTCGGGCTTCAGGGTCATGCGCACAAAATCCTTGCGCATCGCCTTCATCGCGGCGACGCGCCATAGCCCACCGTTGATCAGCCCTTTAGCCCGGTCGTTGCGCAGGCAAACCAGCCGGTCGCCGGCCACGGGGAGCGACTCGTCGATCCCCAGGAGACCGCGAATGCGCCGGTTGTAAAGGCGCCGCGTTCGGTTCAGACCGACCAGAACCTGATCGACGCCAAGGACCGCGCCGGAATCAATCTCCTCGCGTCTGATGACCCGGGTGTCGCCATATTGGCCGTAGGCCGGGCTGTGGCCCTCGCGCACGAGGGCCGACAGGCGAATGATCGGGTCGTCTTGGGCCTGCCGGTGGATCTGGGTAAGCATGATGTCCGGCTCGATCTCGGTGAAGAAGCCGCCGCCTTTGACCGGAGGCAATTGCGCGGGGTCGCCGAGCACCAGAATGGGCTTGCCAAACGACAAGAGGTCGCGCCCAAGCTCCGCGTCGACCATCGAACATTCGTCGATCACAATCAGGCCGGCGCGGGAAGCCGGCCCGTCATGGTTGAGCGTGAATTTCGGCGCGCCGTCGTCGGCCTCTGCGGCGCGGTAGATCAGCGCGTGGATGGTCGTGGCGCCCGCGCAGCCCTTGGAGCGCATCACCAGCGCCGCCTTGCCGGTGAAGGCCGCGAACACCACGAGGCCCTCGACATTTTCCGCGAGGTGGCGCGCCAGCGTCGATTTGCCGGTTCCAGCGTAGCCGAACAGGCGAAACAATTGTGGACCGTCCTTCGCCGCCAGCCATCGCGCCACGGCCTTGAGCGCCTGATCCTGCGCCTGTGTCCATGAGGTCATAAATCAGCGGCG
>JBEKSH010000374.1:0-4201 GCA_049517235.1 Roseiarcus sp.
CCGGCGCCGCAACCGGCAAGGCCGAGCGCCAGCCCGAGCAGCGCGGCGAGGCATGCGGCATGGAGGGAAGGCTGGCGCATGGAGGGGACCGGGGACAGCGATTGAGATTGGCGCAAACTAGGGCGCGCGATGTAACGTTTGCTTAACGCGCCGATTCGTTCGGACGCTTCGATCGCGGCGCTTTGCCGGTGTGAGCGCCGTCGCCGATTTTCTAAGGTCATTTTTCGCCAAATCAAGGGCGCCGCAGTGAAAACCTTCGCCGCCATTCTCGCCCTCGCGCTTTCCCTTGGCGCCGCCAGAGCCGCCGAATGCGGCCCCGACAAGCTGGGGACCTCGCGGATCGTCGAGGTCGGAACGCAGGGTGGGCTGGCGGTCGGCTTCAAGACCTATCCGAAGGAGATACCGCTCGCCGACCACGAAGTCATCCTCACTTTCGACGACGGGCCCGAGCCGGCGACCACGCCGCAAGTCCTCGAAGCGCTCGCCAGGGAATGCGTGCGCGCCACCTTCTTCGTGATCGGGCGAAAGGTGGAGGCGGCCCCGGAACTGACGCGCCGCGAGGCCGCCGAGGGGCACACGATCGCCCATCATACGTTCACCCACCCGCAGCCGACCTTGCGTTATATGGGCGCCCGCGAGGCGCGCGCCGACATCCTGCGCGGCATGATCACGATCGAGAGGATCGTCTACGGCGCCGATTTCAGCGCCGACGAACCGAAGGACCTTTCGGATCTCAAGCTGCACACGCCGTTCTTCCGCTTTCCCGGATTCGCCGACACGCCGGATCTGAAAGCGTGGTTCGCGGCCAATAATATCGGCGTTTTCAGCACGGATATTTGGGCGTCGGACTGGATCGAAATGACGCCGCAGGTGGAGTTGAACCTGATCATGGCGCGGCTAGAGGCGGTCAAGCGCGGCATGATCCTGTTCCATGACAACCATCAATGGACCGCCGATATGCTCCCCAACTTCCTGCGCGAACTCAAATTGCGCGGCTATCGCGTCGTTCACATGGTCGCCGGTCCCGGCCCCGGCGCGACCGTCGACGCGCCGCCGGGCTGGATTTCGGAGACCGAGCGGGCGATCGACCGGCTCAAGCCCCGGCTCACCAGGCCGGCGCCTCCGTAGGGCGCCGCGCGACGCAAGAAAAACGGCGACCCGAAGGCCGCCGTTCAAACTCTGGTGCGGCCAAGAGGACTCGAACCTCCACCCCGGTTACAGGACTAGCACCTCAAGCTAGCGCGTCTACCAGTTCCGCCATGGCCGCCGACCCGCGCGCGAGCGAACACCCGCGCAGGCTGGCGCGTCGTCTAACAAATAGCCCCCTCGATGACAAGGCCGGCGTCCGCGACGGCGGCGGACAGAGGGTGAAGCCGAGGCGTGGCGGATTCGGCTTGCCGCGATCACGCCGGCTCAACGCCCGGGCGAGGCGCCGCGAGGAATGTTCGCCCCGTCGGGACGGCCTTCGTTCGCCGCCGGAACTCGGCCGTCGCGGGCGCGACAAACCCGGGCGAAACGGCGATCTCGCGTTTTGGCGGCTTGGATGCCTACGCGCAACGGAAGCCCCGGGTATCGCTTTGGGTCTGCGAAATAGGACTATAAAATAGTTTTTATTCTTGCGGCGCCCGACAGTAGTTTCAGGAAGGTCTTAAGTTATGGACCGCGCCCCACTTAACTATAACATATTCGACTGCCGGCGAACCCGCCTTTATGCGATCGGCTTAACCAGTCCTAAACCGGGTGAAACTAGCCTTGGGGAACCCCCAGGCGTGCGAGCGGTCTTCGACGCCGAAAGGAGCAGTTCTCGACAGGAGCAAACGAGATGATTCGGCCCATCAAGAAGTTCGTCGCCAATGAAAGCGGCGCCACCGCCATCGAATACGCCCTTATCGCTTCGCTGATCGCGGTTGCGATCATCGTTTCGATCACCGTGCTCGGCACCCAGTTGCAGAACACCTTCAACGAAGTCGGAAGCAACCTGAAATAGCACGCCAATATGCGAACGAATCCCGTCCCGGGCCGCCTCTGAGGCGGCCCGGTTCAGTTTCCGCCGTCATCGTCCGCGCCGGCCCGCGCCGGGGTCGTCGGCGGCGATGCCGATGATGCCGTGGCCGTCGAAGGGCGGAAATCGTCGGCCCGGCTCAAATGCCCGTGCGGCCGGCCGCTTTCCCGATCGGCGCGGCAAAAAAGCGAACAGGCTCGCCGATTGCGAGGCCGCTCAGCCTTGAACAGAGCCGGACAATAGTGGACATTCGGCCTCGTCGCGGCGCGTGGCGCAGCCGCTTCACGCCTGGCGCGCAATTCCACAACACACCTTCGGCGCGCCAAGCCGCAAGAAGGAGCTGCTTGATGATCCCATCGGTCGTCGAAACCTGGCGTGCGATGGTCGCTTCCCGGGATCTGGGGAAGCTCGAAATCCTGCTCAGCCCCGGCGCGACGTTTCACTCGCCGATCGTCCATACCCCGCAGGTCGGGCGAGCCGTCACGGCGAAATATTTGCGCGCTGCCGACGGCGTGTTGAACAACGACAGTTTTCACTATGTCGAGGAATGGTTCGGCGCCTCTTCCGCCGTTCTTGAATTTGAGGTCCTGGTCGATGGCGTGCTGATCGACGGAATCGATTTGATCCACTGGAACGACGCCGGCGAGATCGTCGCCTTCAAGGTGATGGTGCGCCCGCTCAAGGCGATCAACCTTGTCCACCAACAGATGATGCAGGCGCTGGGCTCCGCGCGCCCGTGAACCGACCGCGCTCCGGCGGCGCAGGGATTCCCGCGCTTCGAGCAAGATTGATCGGGCAATCAATCTTGCTCAGAACGACCGGGAATGGCCGGGATTTCAGCGCTGCGATGGAAGCCGGCTCGGCGTCGAGGCTTCGCGAGGCTCCCGCCGACCCGCTTACTGCGTCAGGTGCGCGGAGTTGACCGCATTCTGGAACAGTTCGGCCAGCGCGGCCGTTATGTCCTGGCCCATGCCCACCTCATAATACAGCCCCGACGAAGCGCAACTTTGCAACGTCGTGCCGATGCTCGGCTGGTATGAGGCAACATGGCTATTGTACCAGGAATTGGTGGGCAGCGGAAAATATTCGGTGTAGAGCACCGCGATCTTGATCCCCTTGTTCTTTAGCGGAGTGCACCAGTCCTTGGTGCCGGTCATCGTCGATTCCTGCCGATTGCCGTTGACATTCTCGTCCTCGACGCCGTCGGTGACAAAGAACAATATTTCCTGCGGCTGGTCGCCGGGTTTTCCATCGCCCGGCGTGGGCATCAGTTTGGTGATGCCGGTCATGGCGGCGTCGTAATTGGTGTCGGCGTCGCTGTTGGCCGTGCCGGCACCGCAAGGATTGGTCGGGTTTGACGTCGCCTTGCAGGCGTTGTTGTTGTCGTAAACCAGCAGTGTCTGCGTGTTATTTGTTTGAATGGAAGTCAGTTCGGTGGACCATGCGGAGACGAAACTTCCCGTAAGCGGCACGACATTGTTGAAGGCGACGTCGAAGAAGCTGATCGACATCCTATACGATGGTTTGACGGCGAGGCTCGAATTATTCTCCTCATTGTACGCCTGTTGCGTGAGACTCGTAATCGCCGAATCGAGCAAATCGGCGCGCAGAGTCACGTGAAGACTCCGGGCCAGCGCGTAGTTGTCTTCGCCGCCGGGATTGCCAAGCGGTGGGGATTCTAAGTCGGGCCTGGCTTCGTGGCACGCGAAGGCGCAGCCGCCCTGCGCCGAGGTGTTGTTCACCATCGTCGTGATGTCGGCCGGCGTCCCGGCGATCCCCATCGAGGGCGAACTGTCGAGGAGCAGATAGAAATCGATATTCGGCGGCGTCGCGGCGGTGCCGGTGGCGCTGCCGCCAAACGCGATGGTGTCCATATGGAGGATGCCGCCGAAAAGATTCTGCGACTGGGCGGTGTAGGCGACCTTGACGTTGCGCTGGACTCCGACATCGGTGATGGTGACCGTTAGGTTGCTGGCGGGAGTATAGATCAGCCGCGGGAGGCCGGTCACCAGCGCGTTGAACATGTTCTGGGCGGCGGTGGTCGACGCCGCGTCCGACTGCGTCATCATGGCGGGCGTGACGGCGGCGAGCACCGCCGCATCCGCGGCCGCGTTCATCTTGGATTTGAGACGCGCCGCGGTGCCGTAATCGATGCCCATGCCGACGACGAAAATCAGCGGCACCACCAAGAGGCCGAAC
>JBEKSH010000375.1:0-4199 GCA_049517235.1 Roseiarcus sp.
GATCGTTCATGGCGGGTGTGGTTTTCCTGAAATGGCGCTGATTGGAGTCAACAATCAAATCATACGCTAAATCAGTTATTTAAGCCACATCCGCCAGCATGGGCTGCATTATCCAGGTTAGCAGCTCTGTCCGCCAAACGCCCGATCTTGGTGGTCCGACATTTACTCCCACGATTTGACGCGAATAGTAGCACGGAGTCTGAGACAACGGAATACACATATGGGAACAATTGCCTGAAATGCCGAACGACCCCCTCATTAGGAATGATCAAGGCGGTCAAGAGCAAACTTTCCGCGCGCGATTTCCCTCGTACATTTTGTGCTTGCAGACTCTACAAGTGCTTTTGGCTCACGAGACTTGTGCTCGCCCCGCAATCGACTGGACTTCGCTCGGCAAGAGAGCAATGTCGTGTGACGACGGCGCGGCTATAGCTTCAGGCGCCGCCTCCTTGACGAACCCCGCTGGCGCGAGCGCTGGAGCGGGGTCGCAGCAGTGACGGGGCGATCTTGCCCCGTGTCACCCGCCCAGGAGGCAAACATGTCAAAACCAGGTAACAATCCCGTCAAGATTCGGCTGAGCGGTACGCAACTCGTCGCGCTCTCCGGCGCATCGCAGCGCCGGGACGGCGCGATCGAACTCCCCGATCGCATCAAGGGCGCCGCGACCATGAAGCTTGTGACTTCCCTAACCGAGAAGGGGCTTGCGCGCGAGATTCGAGCCAAAGTCGGAATGCCGATCTTGCGGCGAGATGCCGAGGGGCGCTCGTTTGCGCTCGTGATCACGCAGCTGGGGCGCGCGTCGATCAATGTCCGAGAGGAAGCGCGGGAGGATCGCGATCAAGAGCGAGATCTCGCCAACCCGGCGGCTGACGCGCCGCCCGTCAAGCGATCACGAGCGGCCAACGCGTCGGCGCCGCGCAAGACCGCAACCCTCGCCACTTCCATCGCGGCCGCGAATCCGACCAGCGCGCCGTGCGATATTCGCCCCGACGAACAAGATGTCCGCAGCAAGGCGCTGGCAGCGGCGCCGACGATCGGAATGCCGCGCGAGGGCAGCAAGCTGGCGAATGTCATTGGTCTCTTGGATCGCCCCGACGGCGTCAGCATCGACGACCTCATCCACGCCACCAACTGGCTTCCGCACACGACCCGAGCGGTGTTGACAGGCTTGCGTAAGCGCGGGCTCAACGTCGAACGGTCTCGCGAAGATGGGGTGACTCGTTATCGTATCATCGCTCCCCCGCGCGCCGACATCGTGGGTTCCGGTCGCGCCGGCGCGTTGGCAGGCGCCGATGCGACTGAACGAGAAGCGGAAGCGGCGTGATGGCGTCTTCGCTGCGACGCGCTCGAGTTGAGAGGGCATCCGCCGTGGCGGAACCCTCCGAACAACGGAGCGCTTCGATCGAGGGTGAGATCGCGTCGCTGCGCGATCTCACCATTGACGATCTCCGCCGGCGATGGCGCGGGGCCACAGGCCAACCGGCTCCCGCCCGCTTGCCGAGGTTCCTGCTGCTGCGCATGCTCGCCGATCGCTTACAGGTCCGAGCATTCGGCGATCTCGACAAGAGCTCGATTGATCTCCTCGATCGGATCGCCGAGGCGATGAGCTCCGTTGCTCAGAAATCCAAGGGCTCTAGGCTCATGCGCTCGTCTTCCATCGTTCCACCCGTGAACCCTAGACGACTCAAGACAGGTGCCATGTTGGTTCGCGAATGGAAGGGCGTCCTCCACCGCGTGATGATCCTCGAACGGGGGTTTGCCTGGAACGGGGCGAATTACGACAGCCTCTCGACCGTCGCCCGCGCGATCACCGGAACCGAGTGGAGCGGCCCGCGCTTCTTCGGGCTTCGCGACCGGAAGATTCAAGAGGAAGTCAGTGGCCAAGGCAATGCGGCTGCGGGCAGGCCACCTGGAGCCTCCCTGAATGCAGCCAGTGGATTCAGGGGCGGGAAGCGTCGGGCAGCGCGTGACAGCGCTCCCGCTCTATGAGACAGGTCTCCTCCACCCCCGTCCTGCGCTGCGCGATCTATACCCGCGTCTCGACCGACCAGGGGCTCGAACAGGACTTCAACTCCCTCGACGCCCAGCGCGAGGCCGCCGAGGCCTACATCAAGAGTCAGGCCCATGAAGGCTGGCGGCCCAACAGGGATCACTATGACGATGGCGGATATTCGGGAGGCAGCATGGAGCGCCCCGCCCTCCAGAAACTCCTCGCCGACATCCGATCCCGTCGCATCGATGTGGTCGTCGTCTACAAGGTCGATCGCCTCACGCGGTCACTCGCCGACTTCGCCAAGCTGGTCGAGCTCTTCGACGCTCACAAGGTCTCCTTCGTCTCGGTGACGCAGTCTTTCAATACGACCACCAGCATGGGACGGCTGACCCTCAACGTCCTTCTGTCCTTCGCCCAGTTCGAGCGGGAGGTGACGGGGGAACGCATCAGGGACAAGATCGCCGCCTCCAAGAGAAAGGGCATCTGGGTTGGCGGGGTCAGCCCTCTGGGCTATCGGGTCGTAGACAGGAAGCTGCTAATCGACGAGCCGGAGGCCGAGACGGTTCGGATCATCTTCCAGCGCTATCTCGCTCTTGGCTCCTTGCCGGCGACGGCCCAAGAGCTTCGCGAACGAGGGATCCTCACGCGCCGGCGGGACCTCGCGACGGGACGGACTATCGGCGGCGTCTCTCTCTCCAAGGGACCTTTGGCT
This sequence comes from Roseiarcus sp., assembly GCA_049517235.1. GTDB lineage: Bacteria > Pseudomonadota > Alphaproteobacteria > Rhizobiales > Beijerinckiaceae > Roseiarcus. Next base: position 2,706 of record JBEKSH010000375.1, read on the forward strand.
TATATGCTTAAGAACCGGGTCTATCTTGGCGAGATCAACCATCGCGACAAGAGCTATCCCGGCGAGCACCAGCCAATCGTCGATCAGGACCTCTTCGACGCCGTGCAGGCTAGGCTCAATGAGAACCTCGGCCGCCGACGACATAAGCGAGCGGCTTCGCTGGCTCTCCTGCTCGGCCACATCTATGACGACCACGGCAACCGGATGACGCCCACTTACGCGATCAGGCAGGGCGTTCGCTATCGCTACTATGTCTCCTGCGTCCTTGCGCAGGGACGCAAAGAGGACGCCGGCTCGCTCCCTCGCATTCCCGCCCCCGAGATTGAGGCTGCCGTGCTCGGAGCGCTGAGATCGGCGGTCGCTCGGGACGCAACGCCAGAAACGAACGGCGGACAGCAGGACGATCGCGTCGATTGTGAAGGCGATCGATCGATCATTGCTCGTAACCTCAGCGAGGCATCGCCGACGATAACGCCTCATGATCGCAGCGAGCGGCAGCTTGTCGAGCGCCACCTTGAACGCGTTGTCGTCAAGCGCTCAGCAATCGAGATCGCCTGGCGTGACCCTGATGCTGGATCATCCTCAGACGTCATCCGCATTCCCTGGACCCCGATGCCGCGTTATCCCCGGCGCGAGATCATCCCGCCGCGAACAGGCCAGAATGCCGATCCTCGCCCCCAGAGCGCAGAGACCCGCAATCGACTTCTCGCCGAAGTCGCGCTTGGACGACGTTGGGTCGGCCAGATGATGAAAGGCGATGTCAAAGACGTCGGCGCCCTCGCACGGCGCGAGGCCAAGAGCGAGCGGGCCATCCGAACGACCCTGTCGCTGGCCTTTCTCGCCCCAGCCATCGTGCGCGGCGCGATCGAGGGAAGACTGCCGCGCGGCGTGGGCATTTCCAATTTTGAAGACCTGCCGCTTGCATGGTCCGAACAGCGCAGCCTCATCGAGGCGCTCGCTTAACCCGCTCATCATGGCGCCGTGTCCGCGAATCGCGCTGCCGTAGCGTTCGAAACGGTCTGCTCTGCGCAAACGCCATCGGAGTTTTGCACATAGATTTTGGGGTCGCCAGACCGGTCGGCAAACGGCGGCGCTGAGTGTCGAATGTCCAGTCTGGCAGACCGGAAGTCTCCAGGAATGTCGCGAAATCGCCCTGTTTCCCGGGGTTTTTCGCAGACGACGGCAAAGTCATAAAATCGCGAGAATGGGTGGTGGATCGAGAAGGACTCGAACATACGAACGCATCTTTGATGCGTTCGTTTTTTGCATGACCAGGCCAGACTCGAACTTGTCTCCGACGGAATTCGAACCAGTCTCTCAGGAATTTTTCGCCGCCGACTTCGGAAAAGGGTTTGGCGTCGTAGAGACCGAGCCCAGAAACCGCCGCCGAAAGCCGAAATTTTCGGTCTCTGCCAGATAGTTTATGCGTTTTCGGCGCGCATGTCCCGGACATGTCGGCACTATTCAGAATGTCAAAAAATGCAGTAAAATCAG
>JBEKSH010000376.1:0-4198 GCA_049517235.1 Roseiarcus sp.
CAGCGAGGCGCTGATCCGTCTTTCGGTCGGCGTGATCTCGATCGGCTTTGTCGCCTACATGGTCTTCCGCATGCGCGGCGGCGAGCCGGCGCCCACCCAGCCGAAAATCGCGCCCGGGATATTGTGGGGGGCGCTCGCCGGCTTCACCTCTTTCGTCAGCCACGCCGGGTCGCCGCCTTTTCAGGTCTATGTGATGCCGCAGGGCCTGTCGCCGCGCCTGTTCGCGGGCACCGCGACGATGTTCTTCGCCGCCGCCAACCTGCTGAAAGTCCCCCCCTATTTCGCGCTCGGGCAATTCAGCCGGGAGAATCTGACGGCGGCGGCGACGCTGTTTCCGCTGGCGATCGTCGCGACGATGGCCGGCGTCTGGCTGGTGCGGCGCGTTTCGGCCGACCGCTTCTACAATCTGGTCTACGCGCTGACTTTCGTGATCGGCCTCGGGCTGGTTTGGGAGGCCTTGAGCCAAATGCTAAGCTGAACGACATCCCAATGGCCGGGCGCGGGCCGCCCGGCGAGCGCAGCGAGAAAGAGGCGGATTCGATGGGCCATGGCCGGCCGCCGACCGTTGACGCGCGCGACGCGCTGGCGCGGCAGATCCCCGCCTTCCTGATTATCGGCGCGCTGGGCTTCTGCCTGGACGCGACGATCACCGTCGTCCTCGCGCGGAAGTTCGCCGTCCCTCCCTTGCTGGCGCGGCCGCCCGCTTTCGTCGTCGTGACCCTCGTCAACTTCGTGCTCAACCGCGCATTCACGTTCCGCTCCGCTCAAACCCCCTGGCTCGCCGCCCTCGGGCGTTACGTGCTCGTCTGCCTGGCCGGCCTGGCGGTGAACTACGCGGTCTATGCGGCCTTGCTGGCGCTGGCGCCTTCGTTCGGCGTGGCGATCTCCCCGGCGATGCTGACGCTGTTCGTCGCCTGCGGAACCGGCGCGGCGACGGGGCTCACCTTCGCCGGCTTTCGCTCGTTCGCCTTCCGGAGCTGACGCGGGGTCCGGCGACGCGATCCTGAACTTGCGAAACAATCGGGCGATTTTCGCTTGAATTTGCCCTCTCGCGCCGGCCGGCGTCTCGTCTATGATGCGCCGGCGCCTTCGAGCCGAGAGCCCCGCCATGACCATCTCGCCCTACGATCGGGACCTTGATCGCAACCCCGCCAATTTCCAGCCGCTGACGCCGCTCACCTTCCTGGAGCGCTCGGCGGCGGTGTTCCCCGACCACCTGGCGATCGCGCACGGCCCGCTGCGGCGCAATTATCGCGACTTCTACGCGCGCTCGCGCCGGCTCGCCAGCGCGCTGGCGCGGCGGGGCCTCGGGCGCGGCGACACCGTCGCGGCGCTGCTCGCCAATACGCCCGCCATGCTGGAGTGCCATTACGGCGTGCCGATGTGCGGCGCGGTTCTCAACACGCTGAACACCCGCCTCGATGCCGCCGCGCTCGCCTTCATGCTCGATCATGGCGAAGCGCGCGCGCTGATCGTCGATCGCGAATATGCGGCGCTGGCGCGCCACGCTGTCGCCCTGGCGCAAGTGCGCCCGCTGCTCGTCGACTATGACGATTCCGAATATGCCGGACCCGGCGAAATCCTCGGCGAACTCGACTATGAGGCGCTGCTCGCCGAGGGCGACGACCGCTATCAATGGAGCGCCCCGCGCGACGAATGGGACGCCATTTCGCTGAACTACACGTCGGGCACGACGGGCGATCCCAAGGGCGTGGTCTATCACCACCGCGGCGCCAACCTGCTGGCGGTCGGCAATGTCGTCACCGCCGATATGGGCCGGCATCCCGTCTATCTCTGGACGCTGCCGATGTTCCATTGCAACGGCTGGTGCTTCCCGTGGACGATCAGCGTGAAGGCGGGCGTGCATGTCTGCCTGCGTCAGGTGCGCGCCAGGCAGATGTACGAGCTGATGGCCGAGCATCGCGTCACCCATTTGTGCGGCGCGCCGATCGTCATGTCGACGCTGCTCAATGCGCCGGCGCACGAAAAGGTCGCGCTGCCCGAAGTCGTGCGTTTCTTCACAGCCGCCGCGCCGCCGCCCGCCGCGGTGCTGGAGGCGATGCGCGAGGCGGGCTTCGAGGTGACGCATCTCTACGGGCTGACCGAAACCTACGGCCCCGCCGTGGTCAACGACTGGCAGGATCGGTGGAACGATCTCGAAGGCCACGAGCAGGCCGCGCTGAAGGCGCGCCAGGGCGTGCGCTATCACGCGCTGGAGGCGCTCGACGTCGTCGACCCCGAAACGATGAGCAGCGTTCCGGCGGACGGCCATACGCTCGGCGAAGTGATGTTTCGCGGCAATGTCGTCATGAAAGGCTATCTCAAGAACAAGGCCTCGACCGACAAGGCGTTCGAGGGCGGCTGGTTCCACTCGGGCGATCTCGGCGTCAAACATCCCGACGGCTATGTCCAGCTGAAGGACCGCTCGAAGGACATCATCATCTCGGGCGGCGAGAACATCTCGTCGATCGAGGTCGAGGATGCGCTGTTCGAGCACCCCGCCGTAGAACTCGCGGCGGTGGTCGCAAGGCCCGACGAAAAATGGGGCGAGACGCCCTGCGCCTTCGTCGAGTTGAAGCCCGGGATGAGCGCAACCAGCGAAGAGCTTATCGAATGGTGCAAAGGCCGATTGGCGCGATATAAGTGCCCGCGTCACATTTTATTCATGGAAATCCCCAAAACATCGACGGGCAAAGTGCAGAAGTTTCTGCTTCGCGAGCGGGCGCGGACCGTTGACCAGGCTTAAGGGATGACCAGCAAGCGCGATCCATGGCCGGAACACTGCCGCCGGCGGCTGATCGCCGCCATTCTCAGCGCGGCCGACCTGTTCCCCCATTCGGGCGAAGACGAGGCCTCGCGCATCCACGACGCGCGCAAGGCGCTGAAACAGGCGCGCGCCGCCGCCAAGCTGTTCGCCATCGCGATCGGCCCGCCCGCCTACGAGGCGATCAGCGCGCTGGAGGCGGCGCGCCGCGAGACGGGGCGCGCGCGCGATCTCGACGTGATGCCCGCGGCGCTGGCCAGTCTCGGGGCGGCGGTCGACGCCGACACGGCGGTGCGGCTCAACCGCGCCATCGCCTTCGAGCGCGAGGTGGCGCGCCACGCGCACCGCAACATCGACGTCGCCGCCCAGACCGCCCAGTTGCGCGAGCTCGCCCGCTCGATCGAAAACTGGGATATCGACGCGAGCGTCGTTTCCGCGCAATTGCTCAAGGCGCTGCGCAACGGCTATCGCACGGCGCGCCGCCATGGACGGCGCGCGCTGGACAGCGGCGACGCGCACGAATTGCACCTGTTGCGCGCGCAGATCGTCGATCTCGGCGATCATTTCATCGCGCTGGAGGCGGCCTGGCCCGCCCTGTTCGCGGCGGTCGGCGATGAATTCCAGCGGATGCGCCGGCATCTTGGCGAACATCACGACCTGACGGTGCTCGCCGAATTCGCGATCGGCAGGTCCGACCTCACGCTCAACCAGATGACCGATCTGGCGCTGCAGGTGGAGCGACGACAAAAGAAGCTGGCGCGCCGCGCCGGCAAGGAATTCGAGCGCCTGTTCGCCGAGCGCCCGAGCGCGCTGGAGCATCGCCTGGCCGCCTATCTGCAACATCCGAAGACGCGGATGAACGGCGAGCGCGAGGGGCCGGAGGCGGGTTGATCGCGCCGGCGCGCGGCATCGGGCCGCGCACGCGGTCAAGGCCTGGCTGCTACGCGGCTTCGCACGCCTTGCCCGCTCGGCTCGGCGACGGCTGTTGATTCACCGTGTCCTTTTGGTGAGCGAAGCGGCCGTCGGCAGCGTTGGTTCACCAAAAGGAGATGGATGCAAGATACCGCGCCGGCGGGTAGTGGGTCAGTCTGAATTTTCGATTTTGTGGCAGGCACCGGCGACGCCGCACCATGATGTTGCTCCCGTGAAACGATCGACAACAAATGCCCCGCCCACAGCACCGCCAGAAGAAGCTGACGTATAGCGCCCGCCTGCCAAGAATCCGCCAATGACGATCGCGATGGCCAGAATTAATGCAGCCTTAGTCATTTTGCCCCTCCTCAATTTCAGCGCGCTTCTTGTAAGGTCCGCGCTTAGAGCGGGATGTTTTTAGGCAGAATCGATAGGGGATTCCCGAATCGGATGGATTCTGATTCAACATGGCTGCTGGATAAGGAGGCCAGCATGACGTGGCGAAACCCTTATCGAACGATC
>JBEKSH010000377.1:0-4197 GCA_049517235.1 Roseiarcus sp.
CGGATTGTAAATCAACGCGGCGTTGACCTCCAATTGACGTCGAAGATTGACGCCGCGCCTCACGAGGATTTCCATCCGCTGACGCCGCTACGCGCTGCCGCTGGGAGGGCTTCGTGACTGCGCGCGAGGAACGCTGAATTCGGTGCGCCCGCGCGACCTGCGCAGCCATCACTCGTCTTCGTTCCCGATCTCCTCGCCCGGCTCGGGCTCCTCGCCCGCGGGAATCGCGTATTTGCCGTTCAGCCAGCGATAGAGATCGACGTCGGCGCAGCGGCGGGAGCAGAACGGGCTGTATTTTTCGGCGCGCGGGCGCCCGCACACCGGGCAGGCGGGGGCCGCCTTGGGCTTGGCTTTGGCGTTGTCATTGGCAGGGGGCGAAGCCTTGGTCATGGCGGTCCGGCGCCTACGCCTGGTTCAGGCCCCATCGCCCATCGGGCGTGCGCGGCATAGCCCTCCCCGACGAGCAGCGCCGCCGTTTCGGCGAGCGGCAGGCCGACGACGGCGGTGTAGGAGCCGATCAGCCGCACGACGAACACGCCGGCGAGGCCCTGCACCGCATAGCCGCCCGCCTTGCCGCGCCATTCGCCGGAGGCCAGGTACGCGTCGATTTCGTCGCGCGACAGGCGCTTGAAGCGCACGCGCGCCTCCACCAGACGGCGGCGGATCGCCCCGCCCGGCGCGATCAGCGTCACGGCCGTATAAACACGGTGCGCGCGCCCCGACAGCAGGCGCAGGCAAGCGGCCGCTTCCTCGGTTGTTTCGCACTTGGGCAGAACGCGCCGCCCGACGCATACCACCGTGTCGGCGGCCAGGGTCAGGCAGCGGCCAAGCTCGGTGCGCTTCAAGGCCACGGCGGCGGCGGCGGCGGCTTTTTCCGCGGAGAGCCGCTGCGCGAGGGCGCGCGGCGATTCGCCGCGGCGCGGCGTCTCGTCGATGTCGGCGGGGATCACCGCGTCGGGATCGACGCCCATTTGCGCGAGCAGCGCGAGGCGCCGCGCCGAGCCGGACGCCAGAACCAACGTGGGGCGCGAGGCGGCCTGGGTCACCGCAAACACCGCTTGCGCTCTGGCGGAGCCACGCCGGGATTACTTGAATCGGTAGGTGATGCGGCCCTTGGTCAGATCGTAGGGCGTCATTTCAACCAGGACCTTGTCGCCCGCCAGCACACGGATGCGGTTCTTGCGCATCTTGCCGGCGGTATGGGCGATGATCTCGTGTTCGTTTTCGAGCTTCACGCGAAACGTCGCATTGGGCAACAGCTCGACGACGAAACCCGGAAATTCAAGCAATTCTTCTTTCGACATTGGGGCCTTTCTTTGCCGCGCCGACGCTCATCCAAGCGCCGCACGCCCACCGCCTGACGGATCGCCGTCCGCCCGCAAGCGGCTTGGTTCGAACCTGTTGACCGACGTCTCTGTTATCCCTGCGAAAGCGGGCCCGGTTGGCCGCCCAACGCGGCGGGACCGGACCCGGCCTGCAAATCGCGCCGGACCCTATATTATTTCGCGATAAAGAGGAAACCGGTTTTAGCGCCGCCGATCAAGACGCGGGCGCCGCCGCGTCCACGCGGCGCAGCCGCTGGAAACGCCGGATGCTGAACGGGATCGAGGCGAGGTAGGCGAGCGACAGCGCGACCAGCATTTCCATCGGAAAATTGGCCAGCAGCAGCACGCCGGCGGCGAGGCCGACCAGCACCACCGCGACATATTCGCGCGGCACGCGGCCGATCGACTTTCCGGAAAAATGCGGAATCTGGCTCGCCATCAGGAACGCGATCGCCAGCACATAGGCGATTTCGAGCGGCGCCAGCGCGGGAACATTGGGAACGTCAAACAGCGAAAAATGAAGATAGACCGGCAGCAGGCCGGTGACGGCGCCCGCCGGGGCCGGCATGCCGACGAAGAAATAGCCGCGCCACGCCGGCTGATCCCTATCCTCGATCATCACATTGAAGCGCGCGAGGCGGAGCGCGCAGGCGATCGCGAAAATCAGCGCGGCGAACCAGCCCAGGCTCTTTAAGTCATGCAAGCGGAAGACGTAGAGCACGATGGCGGGCGCCACGCCGAAATCGACGAAATCAGCCAACGAGTCGAGCTCGGCGCCGAAGCGCGAGGTGCCTTTCAGCGCGCGCGCGACGCGCCCGTCCAGGCCATCGAGCACGGCGGCGGCGGCGATCGCGCTGACCGCCCATTCCATCTGATCCTCGAACGCCAGACGAATCGCGGTCAAGCCGAGACAAAGCGCAAGGAGCGTCAGCAGATTGGGGATCAGCAGCCGCAGCGGCACGCCTCGGAAGCGGCGCGAGCGCGGCCCCTTCGCCGGGGCTTCGCCGTCGCTGTCGTGGCGCAGTTCGCTCATCGGCCTCAACTCTGCCGGAACACGCGAAGCGGCTCGTCAAGCGCCGTCTCGGCGATCACCGTCTCGCCGGCCACGGCGCGCGAATTGACGCCGACCAGAATATGCGCGTGGTCCGGCAGGTAGACGTCGACGCGCGAGCCGAAACGGATCAGGCCGAAACGGTCGCCCGCGCCCAGATTGGCGCCCACGTCGACGAAGCAAACGATGCGCCGGGCGATCAGGCCGGCGATCTGCACCACGCCAAAGGCGCCCGCCGCGCTGTCGATCACCACGCCGTTGCGTTCGTTGTCCTCGCTCGCCTTGTCGAGATCGGCGCTAAGAAAAAGACCCGGCTTGTAGGCGACGCGAATCACGCGGCCCGCGACGGGCGCGCGGTTCACATGGCAATCGAACACCGTCATGAAAATCGACACCCGCTGCATCGGCCGCGCGCCGAGCCCGAGTTCGGGAGGCGGCGCCGCATAGCCGCTGAAGCTCACCACGCCGTCGGCCGGCGAAACGACGAGACCGTCGCGCACCGGCGTGACGCGCGAGGGATCGCGGAAAAAAAACGCGCACCAGGCCGTCGCGGCGGCGCCAATCCATCCGAGCGGACTCCACAGCCAGGCGAGGATCAGCGTCGCCACGAAGAACGCCGCGATGAAAACATAGCCTTCGGGATGCACGGGCGCGAGCTGGCGGCGGACGGAATCAAGGACGGACATCAAGAGGCGCTCTCTGCTTTTCCGCGGTCTTTCGGCGCCATACGCGGCGAAAGCGATGGCGCGGCGCTGGGCCGCCAGCCTGCCGGGGCGGCCCGCCGACGTGAGGACGACCGCATCACTGAAGGACCGGGACGGGCGCGGCGGCAACTTCCGCGTCGCCGGCCTCCATTTCCGCGCGCCGAAGCGTCTCCTGCGCGGCGTCGACCTCGCGCTGACGGCTCCACAGCGCCGCGTAAAGGCCGCCCCTGGCGAGCAATTCCTCATGCGTTCCGCGCTCGACGATCACCCCCTTGTCGAGAACAAGGATTTCATCGGCGTGAACGACGGTCGAAAGCCGATGCGCGATGATCAACGTCGTCCGCCCCTTCGACACGCGCTCGAGCGCCGCCTGGATTTCGCGTTCGGTAAAGCTGTCGAGCGCGGACGTCGCCTCGTCCAGCACCAGAATCGGCGGCCCCTTCAGCATGGTGCGCGCGATCGCGACCCGCTGCTTTTCGCCGCCCGACAGTTTGAGGCCGCGCTCGCCGACCTGCGAGTCGTAGCCTTGCGGCAATGAGCGAATGAAATCGTCGATCTGCGCGTCCCTGGCGGCCGCCCGCACTTCCTCGTCGCTCGCGCCATCGCGGCCATAGCGGATGTTGTAAAGAATCGTATCGTTGAACAACACGGTGTCCTGCGGGACCATGCCGATCGCTTCGCGCAACGAGGCCTGCGCGACGGCGGCGATGTCCTGACCGTCGATCGTTATGCGTCCGGCCGAGGGTTCGTAGAAGCGAAACAGCAGCCGCGAAATCGTCGACTTGCCGGCGCCCGACGGCCCGACGATCGCGACCGTCTTTCCCGCCGGCGCCTCGAAGGATACGCCGCGCAATATCTTGCGCGCCGGGTCATAGTTGAACTCGACGTTCTCGAAGCGGACCGCGCCGCGGCTCACCGCCAGCGGCGGCGCGCCCGGTCGATCCTCGATCTCCGGATGCTGCCCAAGAATGTCGAACATCAGTTCGATGTCGACGATCGCCTGCTTGATGTCGCGGTAGACCATGCCCATGAAGTTCAGGGGCTGATAGAGCTGAAGCATCATCAGATTGATCAGCACGAAATCGCCGATCGTGTTGCGACCGTTGCGGATGCCCAC
>JBEKSH010000378.1:0-4188 GCA_049517235.1 Roseiarcus sp.
GGCGTCGGGCGACGAACTGATGCGTCCCAGGGTGATGAAAAGCGGAATGGCGCGGCCATGGCGCTCGCGCCCGAGCGCCTCGCGCCCATCATTGAGCAGGCTGGCCAGACCGCTCGTCCGCAACCCGTCGAAATAGGCTTTGACCGACTCATGGCTTTCGGGCGAAAGCAGCATCAGGAAATTCTCGCCCGCGACCTCCTTCTGGTCGAAGCCGAACAAGGCTTCGCCGGGCCGGTTCAAAGAGAGAATTCTGCCCTGGGAGTCGAGGATGACGACGCCGTCCGTCGCCGTGTCGAGAACGGCGGAGAGTTCGCGCGCCTCGCTTTCGCGCGCCCGCGCTTCGAGCTCCAGCGCCCGCATCCTGGCCGCCCAATCGGCTTCTAGAGAGCGGCGCAAGGATATCAGCGTCGCAGGCGCGCCATCCCAGGCGATCGTCTCGATCTGGCTGTCGACGGCGACGGCCTCGCCGTCGGCGGCGATCAGCGACAGCGCGCCGCCTTCGCCTGACGGCGCGACCTGCTCGGGCGGGCGTCCGTCGAAGATTCGCTTCAGTCCCGAAGTCGCGCGAAACTGCGCCAAGTCGCGATAGCCCATGAGATCGAGCAAGGTTCGGTTAGCATAGAGCGCCTCGCCGCCGCGCGCGACCAACGCGCCGATCGGCAGGCGATCAAGCAAGTCGCTCGCATTGCGCGCGGCGGCGGCGTCGCCGCGGCCGGCCGGCGTTCGATCGTCCTCGGCCGCGGGCGCGGCGGCGCTAGACGGGTTGGCGGCGCCCAGATCAATGAGATCGCGGCTGCGGTCTTGCGCCGCCGCGGCCTCCTCGGAACCGCCCGATGGCGGTTCGGCCGGGCTCTCGCGATGGTCCCTGACCTTGGCGCCAAGCGCGCGGGCGATTTCGCGGAACGCGTCCCGCTCGTGCCTCGTCAGCTCGACGCTCTCGCCGTCCTCGGCGCCGCGCGCGCCCTCTTCCATCGAGAGAAGGGCGCGCAGGGCGCCGGGCCTGATCGGCACGACGTTGGGACCGCCGGCATAGGCCTGGCCTGGCGCGCGCATCGGCGCGATTTCAGAGCGGCGTTCGAGGGCCGTTCGCACGCCCGCTTCAGAATCCTCGGCCAACGGCGGCGTCGCCGCGAACGTCGTCTGGTCGGCGGCCTGGGGCGCGTTCGGCGCCGCTTCGGTCGGCGAGGGAGCGGGGGCGTTGGTCTCGAATGGACCGGTCCCGGCGTCCGCCGCGCGCTCCTCGCCGCCGTGCGTCGGTTCGGCGACCGCTTCGGGGCGCTCGAGCGCGGGCGCGGTCGGTGAGGGCGGGCTCGCCTCGCCAACCTGTCGCCTCGGCTCGATGGGCGCCGTTTCGCCCGTCACGACGCCGAAGCCGCGATAACCCAAAAAGCGGCGCTCGCGATCGAAGATCGGCGCGCCCGACAACGCCACGATGATCGCCTCGTCAGCGGGATGCTCGCCGGCAAGGCGAGGCCAGGCGACGCGCAGCGGCCCGAAGGTCGCGCGGCTCGCCAGCGCTTTGGCGAGTTCGCCGCTCGCGTCGAGACCCGTGCGCGCCTTCCAGTCCTCAAGCGGTTCAGCCGCGCGCGGCGCCGCATCGCCAACCGCGTCGACAAGCGCCTTGGCCGGCGCGTCAAAGCGCAAATGCTCCCTTGCGCTCCACAGAAACCGCGCGGTGGCGCCCCGCCTGTCGCCCTCCTGCTGTTGCGCAGCGACAGAAGCCGCAGGTCCGTCCGGCGGCTCCGTCTCTTGCGGCGCCCAGGCCGTCTCGGCCGCCGGTCGCCCGCCCAGGGGCGCCGCCGCGACGAGAAAAAGCTCGCCTTGCGAATTGGCGAGGCGCGCGCAGAGCAGCGGCAGTTGCAACGGCGCCCGATCGACAAAGAAGCGCAGGAGTTCGAGCCTCGGCGGCGCCCCGGCCGTCGACGCGCTCGCCAGCTGACGCAGACGCCGCGCGCCCGGGCTCGCCCCGATCATCGCCGCGGCGTTGAGTTGCTGCAAATTCCCGGTTCGAAAAAGCGCGTGCGCGGCTTGGTTGGCGAAGACGATGCGCGCAGGCTCGCTTGCGGCGACCAGCACAGGCGCGCCGCCGCGCAGTTGCCCGGCGAAAGTCGAACGCGCAAGCAGACTGGCGATCGCGCTCGCATCCGCGCCCCTATGGTCGATCGGGTCCATCGGCGGCCAGGCATCCAAAATGATCAAACGCTCCAAGTGGAAGGCCGGGCGGAGAAGGCGGATTGTCCCCGACCGTTCAAATGTTACTAAAACCTTAATGCCTTCCGCTGCGCTTCGTCCATGGCGCCGGCGGCTTGTCCTCAGGGAACGGTTAAAAATTTGTGGTGCGCTGCAATATTATATTGCAATGCAGCATGAAATGGTGTATATGCCGCGAAATTGGAACAGCGCTCGACGCCAGCGCGCCGCCAAGAGGAAACGAAATGGTCAATCCCCCGTACGAAATTCCCAATGAATTGCGCGATTTCGCCGCGCGCAGCGTGGATCAGGCCCGCAAGGCCTTCGAGGGCTTTATCGAAGTCGCCAGGAAGACCGCGGGAACCGTCGACGGCGCGGCGCAGGAAGCGCAAACCGGGGCCAAGCAAGTCGGCTCGCAGATCCTTGGCTTTGCCGAGCAGAATGTGAACGCCGCCTTCGACCTCGCCCAACAGCTGGCGCATGCAAAGGACCCGCAGGAGGCTTTCACCCTGCAAAGCGAGTTCTTAAAGACGCAGCTCAATGCGCTGCAGAGCCAAGCCAAGGAGCTCGGCGCGCTGATCCAGAAGAGCGCCGGCTCCAAGTGAGTCTCGTGCGAATCCTAGTCTCGAAATCGCTCCCCTAAATCAAACCGAAGGATCATTCATCATGGCTGTTGCAACCAAGAAGACCGCATCTGTCGCCGCTGGCGCCGAGGCGCTGCCGGAATCCAAAGTCGAGACGGTTGTCGAAACCGTTCCGGCTCCCGTCGCGGTTCCGGCTCCCGTCGCCGCAATGCAAGAGAACGTGCGCAAGGCCGTCGAAAAGGGCGTCGCCGACACCCGCGCCGCCTACGCGAAAGCCAAGACGGCCGCCGAAGAGGCGACGGGGGCGCTGGAGTCGAGCTATTCGACCGCCGCAAAGGGCGTCGTCGAGTTCAACACCAAGACGCTGGACGCCTTGCGCGCCACCGCCGAAGCCAATTTCGATTTCGTCAAAGCCGTCATCAACGCCAAGTCGGTTTCGGAATTCGTGACCCTGCAGAGCGAGCACGCGAGCAAGCAGGTCGAGGCGATCAGCGCTCAGGCCAAGGAAATCGCGGCCTTGGCCCAGAAGATCGCCGCCGAATCGGTCGAGCCGATCAAGAGCCAGGTCGCCAAGACTTTCAAGCTGCCGGTCTGAACGGTCCACGGCGGCTGGACGATCCAGCAACGCGGCGCCGCGCGTCTCCCTCCCTGGCGCGGCGCCCGAACGCCGCCCCGTTTTTCGGGGCGGCGTTTTTTTGAGGCGATGCGCTTGCCGCCTTTCTCGCCGCCCGCCACTCGCCCCGTCGCCACGGGGCGACCGTCCGGCTTGCCGTTCCGGGCCTTGCAATGGCGTCGCTTTGTCTCTAGGTTCCGCCGCGTTCCCGCCCGGGCCGCCATAGCTCAGTTGGTTAGAGCGCTAGATTGTGGATCTAGAGGTCCCCCGTTCGAGCCGGGGTGGCGGTACCACGCTGGGCTGCGAGTGTGCGCAGCGCCGATACGCCGTCGGACGCGCGATCCGACGAATGCGACTGGCGATTCCTCGAAATATTTGTAACAAGGCCTCAGCGCGGTCGACCTGGCGTCGCCGCGTTCCGCCGGCCGCGGCCGCCGCCTATGGCGTCGAGAAAAAGCGGCGGCTCGAAATTGAGGAACGCTCATGCAACCGCGCCGCCCCTGGTACTCCGTGCTCTACGTTCAGGTGCTCATCGCCATTGTTCTGGGGGTAGTGTTCGGCTGGCTGCTTCCTGACCTCGCAAAGAGCGAATGGGTCGAGTTTCTCGGCAAGGCCTTCGTCAAGCTGATCAAAATGGCGATCGCGCCGATCATCTTTTGCACGATCGTGTCCGGCATCTCGCACATTCAGGAAGCCAGCAGCGTTGGCCGCATCGGCGTCAAGGCGCTGGTCTATTTCGAATTGGTCTCGACGCTTGCGCTGGTCATCGGCCTGGGCGTGGGCTCGCTGTGGCAGCCGGGC
>JBEKSH010000379.1:0-4182 GCA_049517235.1 Roseiarcus sp.
CCGGCGCCCTATCAGGCGCAGCCGAGCTTCGCCGCGCCGGTCCAGGGGCAGCCTCAGACGCAGCCCTTCCAGGATCGGGCGCCTTACGAGAGCGATCGCCAGCCGCAAAGCGAACGCGGCTATCAGGGTCGCCCGGACCGCTCGCACAACCGTCAGCCGGACCGCGGGCCGCGCGACAACAGGCCCTATCAGGAGCGCCAGGAATCGCCGCGCGACAATCGCGATTCGCGGGACAACCGCTTTCCGCGCGACAATCGGCCGCGTGAATTCCGCCCCTATCGCGACGCCAATGCGCCGCGGGAGGCCGCCAATCCGAGCGAGGCGGGGCTCGGCGCCGCGCTACCCTCGTTCATCACCGCGCCGGCGCGCGCCAATGCGGCGCCGGATGGCGAGGAGACGCAATTCTCGAACCGCGCCAACTATTCGGAGCCGGCGCAGCCGGCCGAGACGGAGACGACGCCCGTCGCCGCGGCGCCGATCGAGGGCATCGAGGCGGCGCCGCGCTTTCCCGCGCGCGGGCGCCGGCGCCGCGTCCGCCCGAGTTTTGGATTCGACAGCCCGCAGGAAAATCACGGCGCCGGCGCGCAGGAGCAGCCTGCTCACCCTGACGAGGCGCCCGCCGGCGAGTGACGCGGCGGCCGAGCGAACGCCGTCACCAATGACGGCGCGCCCGGGATCGGCGCCGCCTCAGTCCGTGGCGCGAGGGTCGTTCAAGGCATCGTCGGTCTTTTTGCGCGCGCCTCGTCCGACGCTCTCGTAGATGAAGCCGAGCGCCGCCATCTCGTCCGGGCGGTAGATGTTGCGCAGATCGACGACGATCGGCTGGCGCATGGAAGCCTTGACGCGCGCCAGATCGAGCGCGCGAAACGCCTCCCATTCCGTGATGATGACCAGGACGTCCGCCCCCGCGACGCAATCATAGGGCCCTTCGGCGAAGACGACGCCCGGCAGCAGCTCATGCGCCGACTTTCCGCCCTTCGGGTCGAAGGCGACGACCCTTGCGCCGGCCGCCTGCAGGGCTGGCACGATGACCAGGCTCGGCGCGCTGCGCATATCGTCGGTGTTCGGCTTGAAGGTCAGGCCGAGAACGGCGACCGTCTTGCCCTCGATCGCGCCGCCGCAGGCCCGGATGATCTTGTCAGCCATCGCGGCTTGGCGCTTCTCATTGACGTCCATCACCGTTTCGATGATGCGCAGCGGCGCATGGGCGTCACGCGCCGTGGTCGCCAGAGCCAGCATGTCCTTGGGAAAGCAGGAGCCGCCGAAACCGGGCCCGGCGTTCAGGAACTTGCGGCCGATCCGATTGTCGAGGCCGATGCCGCGCGCCACGTCCTGCACGTCGGCGCCGACCTGCTCGCAAAGGTTGCTGATCTCGTTGATGAACGTCACCTTCATCGCGAGATAGGCGTTGGCCGAATATTTGATGAGTTCGGCGGTGCGGCGGCCCGTGAACATCACGGGGCCCTGGTTCAGATAGAACGGCCGATAGATTTCGCTCATGACGTGCCGCGCCTGATCGTCCTCCACCCCGACGACGATGCGGTCGGGCAGCTTGAAGTCCTTGATCGCCGAGCCCTCGCGCAGGAATTCGGGATTGGAGACGACCGAGAACCGGGCCGCGGGCGCAGCGGCGGCGATGATTTTCTCGACCTCGTCGCCGGCGCCCACCGGCACCGTCGATTTGGTGACGATCACCGCATAGCCGTCGAGGACCGCGGCGATCTGGCGCGCCGCTTCATAGACATAGCCGAGGTCTGCGCGGTCTTCGCCCGGCAAGGTCGGGGTTCCCACCGCGATGAAGATCGCCTGCGCGCCGCGCGCGCCCTCCCTCAGGTCGGTGGTGAACGAAAGACGGCCGGCGCTGAGATTGCCGGCGACGATCTCGCCGAGGCCCGGCTCGAAGATCGGAATTTCCGCGCGCCGCAGCGCCTCGATCTTCGCCGCGTCCGTGTCGATGCAGACGACATTGTGGCCGAAGTCGGAAAGACACGCCCCGCTCACCAGCCCGACATAGCCCGTGCCAATCATTGCAATGCGCATCAACCGCCCTTGGGTTCAGGAACTCCAGCCGCCTTCTATGGCGCTTCGCCGAGCCCGGCAACGCCTCAGCCGTAAATTTGCAGGCGGCAAGCGATCGGGGCGCGAGCGACACGGGCGCCAACAACACTTGGCGCCGGCCCCGGAATGATGATTGTGTCGGGCCGGCCAGCTTGATCGGGGGTTATGACGGGGATGCGACAACACACCGCTTTGGCGCAGGCGCGCGCTTTACTCGAACGGGTTCCCCTGCTCGACGGCCACAACGATCTTCCCTGGGTGATCCGCATCGACGCGCAAGCGCGCGGCGACGTCGGCGCCTATGATCTGCGCCGCCAGCACCAGAAGGGCGACACCGACATTCCGCGGCTGCGCGAAGGCCTGGTCGGCGCGCAATTCTGGGCGGCGTTCCAGCCCACCGGCGCGCCGCATCCCGCGCGCACGGCGCTCGAGCAGATCGACCTGATCCGCCGCATGGAGGAGGCCTATCCGGAAGCATTCTTAGCCGCGCGCCGCGCCGGCGACGTCGCCAAGGCGCGCCGGGCGAACAAGATCGCCTCGTTCATCGCGGTCGAGGGCGGCGTCGGACTGGAGAACGCGCTCGGCCCGTTGCGCATCTGGCGGGCGGCGGGCGTGCGACTCGTGACGCTGTGCCACAACGAGAGCCTCGACTGGGTCGATTCGGCGACCGACGCGCCGCGCGCCGGCGGCCTCAACGCGTTCGGCCGCGCGGTGGTCGGCGAACTCAACCGGCTCGGGATGATCGTCGATTGCGCGCACGTCTCGCACGACGCGATGCGGCGCGTGCTCGATGTGGCGCAGGCGCCGATTGTGCTGTCGCATTCCAACGCTTTCGCGCTTTGCGATCATCCGCGCAATACGCCGGACGACGTGCTGCGCCGCCTGAGGGACAATGGCGGGCTGGTCATGGCGACTTTCGTGCCGGGCTTCATTTCGCAGAAGCTGCGCGATTGGCTCGCGCGCTCGCGCGACCGCTACGGCAAGGCGCCGCTGGTCGCCGATCCCAAGGCGGCGCTCGCCGAGTTGGAGGCCAGGCAGGGACCCGCGCCGCGCGCGACGCTGGAGGAGCTGGCCGACCACATCGTCTATCTCGTGGAGACGGCCGGCGTCGATCATGTCGGAATCGGCTCGGATTTCTTTGGCGGCGCGCAGCCGATCGGCCTCGAACATGTCGGCCGCTTTCCTCATCTGTTCGCCGAACTGATCCGCCGCGGCTTTTCCGAAGGCGATCTCGCCAAGCTCGCCTCGCGCAATTTCCTGCGCGCGATGCGCGCGGTCGAGCGGGTCGGCGAGCGCCTGCAGGCCGAGCGCGCGCCGGCGCTGGGGCGGATCGAGGATTACCCGGGGGCGTAAGGGGTTGATGCGCCCTTCCCCCCTGGCGGGGGAAGATGGCCGGCGGAGCCGGCCAGATGAGGGGGTGTCGCGCGAAGCGCGACGGCTCGAACCACTCCGCGGGGCGACGCGGCAAGCGGGAGGACGCGCCGGACGCCCGTACGGATTTCTTCCCCCGATCGCGTCTTTTCAGGCGCGTGCGGGCGGGAAAATTTCCGCGTCGGCCGTGTCTTCATCGGCGAACGACGAAGCTGGCCATCGCGGCTCCGTCGTTCAACGTTGAAGATCGGGCAATGCGTATCACGTCCCCGTCACCCCGTGAGCGCGCGCGTAGGCCGTTTGCGTCCAACGAGAAAGCGATCAGAAGGCGATCATTCCTTAAGAGCGACATGCTCCTTGTCCGAGTTTATCGCAATATCCAACAAGTCCACAAACTTGCGCAGGCCTTTTAGATCGTGCTCATACGTCCCGAGAAAGCCGATGCACATCCCGCACGCGGATGCAGCTATGATGTGATCGGCCGCCCTTTCGTACCTCTTCGCTTCCGCAGGTTGCAACTCCGCCAAGAACATAGTCCTTAGCTGATCTATTTTCTTCTGGCGTTTCTCGCCAGCAAGATTATGAGAAATTTCGTTCCGGATTGCGTTAATACCGGCGAGCAACGCCCACATGGAATTGTTGTTCTTCCGAAGGCAGTAGGCCCGTGCAATCTGAAGTTTCTGGTTGAAGCTAAGCCGCGCCTCCCGCACATAGTCCGGATAAAAGAAGATCATGTCGATGATGTTGTCCAGG
>JBEKSH010000380.1:0-4177 GCA_049517235.1 Roseiarcus sp.
CGCAATTTTGACCAGCGCCTGCGGCCGGAGACATTCTTGACCGCGATCATGATGGCCTTCTTTTGGCCCAGCAGGATGACCAGACGTTTGCCGCGGGTGACGCCGGTATAGAGGAGATTGCGCTGGAGCATGGGGTAATGCTGCGTCGTCACCGGGATTAAGACGACGGGATATTCCGACCCCTGCGATTTGTGGATCGTCGTCGCATAGGCGAGAACAACCTGATCAAGCTCGCCGAAGAGATAGGTCACCTCGCGGCCGTCGAAGGCGATCGTGATCTCGCCGACGTCCGGATCGATCGCGGTGACGAAGCCGAGGTCGCCGTTATAGACCTCCTTGTCGTAGTCGTTCTCGGTCTGCATCACCTTGTCGCCGATGAGGAAGGTGGAGCCGAACTTCTGGACCTGCGGTTCGGTCCGGGGATTCAGCGCCTTTTGCAGCTCGATATTCAGCGAACGAGCGCCCAAACCGCCGCGGTTCATCGGGCACAGGACCTGGATGTCGCGGACCGGATCGACGCCGAAGCGGCGAGGAATGCGCTCCTTGACGATCTCGATCAGCCGCGACACGGCGGTCTCCGGATTGTCGGCGGCTACGAAATAAAAGTCCGTCTCGGCGCTCGGCTTCGCCAGTTCTGGCGCCTGTCCGGCATTGATCCGATGCGCGTTCTGGACGATCTGGCTCTTCGCGGCCTGCCGGAACACTTCGGTCAGTCGGAAGACCGGCGCAACGCCGCTGGCGATGATGTCGGCAAGCGCCTGGCCGGGACCGACGGGCGGCAGCTGATCGACGTCGCCGACGAAGAGCACGGCGGTTCGATCGTCGACCGCCTTCATCAAGGCGTTCATCAGGAGGATGTCGACCATGGACGTTTCGTCGACGACGAGAAGATCGCAGGAGAGAGGGTTGTCTTCGTTGCGGCGGAAGCCGCCGGTCTTCGGATTGGTCTCCAGCAAGCGATGAATGGTCTTGGCTTCGTGGCCGGTCGTTTCCGTCATCCGCTTGGCCGCGCGTCCCGTCGGGGCGCACAGCAACAATTCGATCCTTTTGGCGCTGAGAATGCGCAGGATGGCGTTGACCAGCGTCGTCTTGCCGACGCCCGGCCCCCCGGTGATGACCATGATCTTGGATGCGAGCGCGGCGCGGACCGCGGCCCTCTGACTGTCGGCGAGCGCCAGTCCCGTCTTGTCCTCGACCCAGGGAATCGCCTTGTCGGCGTCGATGGCGGGCCAGGGCAGGGGGCCTCGAGCAATCGCCTTCAGCCGCGCGGCGATCGACTGCTCGGCGCGGTAAAGGCCTGTCAGAAAGACGCACTCGCGCTCTTCGACCCGGTCGGCGACAACGGCGCCTTGCGCCAGCTCCGCCGTAAGCGCCGTCTCAACGATCGCGTCGGGGATTTCCAGCAACTTCACCGCGAGCGGGAGCAGTTCGTCACGCGGCAGCCCGCAATGGCCATCATTGAGGGCCTCAGTCAGAGCGAAGGAAATGCCGGCCCTTGCGCGGATCATCGCCGTCTTCTCGATGCCGAGCTTCATGGCGATCGCGTCGGCTGTGCGGAAGCCGATGCCGCTGATATCGCGGGCCAGCCGATAGGGGTCCTCGGCGATGAACTGCACCGAGTCTACACCATAGGTCTTGAAAATCCGCACCGCCCGCGACGTGCCGACGCCGTGGGTGTGCAGGAAGATCATGATCTCACGGATGGCCCGCTGCTCCGCCCATCCGGCGATGATGGCGTCCGCCCGTTTACGCCCAATGCCGGTCACCTCCTGGAGCCGATGCGGCTCGGCCTCGATCACATCGAAGACCTGCTCCCTAAACGCCCCGACCAATTTCTTCGCATAGACGGGGCCGATGCCGCGGATCATGCCGGAGCCGAGATATTTCTCGATTCCTTCGACCGTCGTCGGAGGCATGGCCTTGAGAAACCGCGCGCGGAACTGGACGCCGTGCGTGCGGTCATTGCTCCATTCGCCGCTCGCCTGAATGAACTCTCCGGCGGAGATTGTCGCCGCGTGACCGACCACGGTGATGAGATCGCGTTTGCCCCGGACCTTCACACGCAGGACGCAGAAGCCATTCTCGTCATTGTGGAACGTCACTCGTTCGACGAGGCCGGCGAAAACTTCCGGGTTGCTGTTCGCCGTTGACGTCAAAGCCGTTGGCCCGGAATTAACATGCCTGCTCAATATAGGCAGCTTCGCCCCGGTGTCGAACGAAGAGCGCGAAAAGGCTGCGTCTCGCTTATTTTCAAGCGGCCATAGCGTCCGCTGCGGTTGGTGTCATCGCAATAGACGGTTTTCGTTTTCTGCGGGTGAAGCGCCAACCCACACGCCGCGAACCGCTCCGCCAGAGCGGCGCGCAAGGATTCGGCCTCGGATTGGGTCCGGCAGTGGCAGATCGCGTCATCCGCATACCTGTGAAAACGCGTCCAAGCCTGACCCCATCCGAGTTTGATTCATGCCGTTGATTAGTCACGCTAATCGCTATTTCCGAAGGGGCCACGTTTCGCGCGAGAAATGATCCCGCCAAAGTTTCATCTTTTCGAACGAAATCAACAGGCTGGGTGACTTAAGGGGTGGGGTCAGAGTTGTGCGCGTCTTCGCACTCAGCGGGTCCAGCGATTTCCCCGACCCGCCGCGACCCTTCTTCGGCAACTTCTTGCCGATGCTTTCCCAAAGATTTCGAAACTTCGGCGTGTCGCCGCCGGGCACGTTGTCAGCGACTGGCACGCGCGGCAGTTTGACGATGCCGCACTCGATCGCGTCCATCAGCGAAAAATCGCTCATCGTCCAAGGGAACAATGTCCCTTCGGCGTAGCCGGAGCCACGAAGGAAAAAAGGTGTCGCAGAGAGATCATATACGAGGGTGAGCCCTAAATTCCGCTTGACGGCCTCCAATCCCGAAATCCACATCCGGGCCGCTTCGTTATTTTCCTTTGCTTCGTCCTTCTCTTCGCCCTTCAGATCGTCTTCGGTTTCGCCAGCCACGTCTTTGACGCGCTCGCGGTAGCAGTGGTGCGCCTCATCGTTGAGCACAGCGATGGTCTTCATCCCCATCAATTCGGGCATGACGCGCTGAAGCATCTGGCCTTCGGTTTCAAGCGTCTGAAGCTTCTCGCCGCGCCATCCTTCAATGACGGAGCGGGTGCCTTTTGCGACATCCATGCGTTCGCGCAGCTTGAACGCATGATAATTCGTGATGACGATCTTGGCGCGATCGATGTCAGCGAGCATGTCCGAGGGAACAATCTCGCGGTGCCGGTAATAGCTTTCCAGATCGTTGGGGAGCAGTACGCGCAACCGATCCTTGATAGTGATGCCCGGTGCCACGATCAGGAAGCCTCGCGAGAAGTGCTTGCTATTTGGATGGCGGGCGGCATTCACTGTTTGCCAGGCGATGAGCATTGCCATGACGGTCGTCTTGCCAGCGCCTGTCGCCAGTTTCAGCGCAAGACGCATGAGTTCCGGATTTGCCTGCTCGTTGGCGCCTTTGAGATGTTCCCAGAATTTGGCGCCGCGCGCGCCGCTTTTCGGCGCTACCTCCGTCAGCCAGATCGCTGTTTCCACGGCCTCTATCTGGCAGAAGAACGGCCGGATACCTTCGAATTTATGGCTCCTCCAATGTTGTAGAAGGCGCGCAGTCTCGGGAGTGACGAGCCATTGGTCGGGATTGGGCAGTTTGCGCCAGGTTTCGACGTACGTCCTGACTTCGTTGATGATCGGGGTCGGGTTGTATTCCTGGTCCCTGGACGAAAGGCCGTCGCCCGCGTCAAGGAGCATATCTAACTGGCCGCGACCCAGCCGCCGCTTCTTCGGCTTCGGCACTGGTGTGATCAGGTCCGATCGCCGCCGGGTTTCGATGATGCGATTTGTCGGCTGGCCGTCAGCGTCGAGTTCCCAATGCTTGGCTGGATAGGCATAGGGCGAATTCAAGATGGGGCGCTCGAAGAATTGATCTGTCATGCCCCCGCCCCGCGCCGGCTCCGGACCGGCCGAACGAATGTCGACTTAAGCGACTCAACGACCAAAGGTGGCCGCGACGCGCAATCAAGCCGGGAACCCCATAACTGTGAATGCCACCCTCGCAGCTGGGGGCAAGATAATTCACGCTGTTTAAACGGCGTTGGCGATTATTGCGGACGCTTCGAGCGCAGCAACGTCCAAACCAGTCGCCG
>JBEKSH010000381.1:0-4171 GCA_049517235.1 Roseiarcus sp.
TCTTGGACGGATCGATCGGACCTCTGGGCGCCGTTCCCTGAGCAATGGCGCCGACCTCGCCATCGGCGAACTCGATGCGGATCTTCTGACCGGCGCCGATCGCCGCCGCGCTGCGCAGCGGCGCGCCTTCGCGGTCGCGCACCAGCGCAAAGCCGCGCCGCAGCACGTTGCGATAGCTCACCGCGTTGAGAAACTGCGCCGCCGCGGCCAGTCGCGCGCGCCGCTGCGCGATCGCCGCGGCGAGGGCGCGCCGCAGCCGTACCTGCGCCTGGGCCGTGCGCGTCCTCTGCTGAGCGTCGAACCGCGCGCGGGCGGCGAGCGCCGCCCCAAGCCGCGCCTCCAGTCGCGCGAGCCTCTCGCGGCGCCGCTCGCGATCGAGCTTCACCGCCCGCTCGAAGCTTCGCGCGGCGCCTTTCTGGCGCGCCGCGGCGCTGGCGAGCAGCGCTTGCGGGGATCGTACGGCGAGACGGCGCGACAGGCGCTCAAGGGCGATCGCGCGCCTGTTGGAGCCGGCGTGCGTATTCGCAGCGAGCGCGGCGCCGGCGCGATCGAGCCGCTGGCGGGGCACGGCGAGGATCGCCTCGCCCGACGGCAAGGCGCGGGCGCTGGCGCGTAGGGCCGCGCGAGCGCGTTCGGCGACGCGAAGGATCGCGCCGCGCCGCCGCGCTTCGAGATCGGCGAGATTGGCGAGAAGTTCGGCGCGCACCGGCACGCTGAGTTCGGCGGCGGCGGTCGGGGTCGGCGCGCGCACGTCCGCGGCATGGTCGATCAGCGTCCAGTCGGTTTCGTGGCCGACGGCGGCGACCAGCGGAATCAGGCTTTCCGCCGCCGCGCGAACGACGATCTCCTCGTTGAAGCTCCACAGATCCTCCAGCGAGCCGCCGCCGCGCGCGACGATCAGCACGTCGGGACGCGGGATTGCGCCGCCCGCCTCCAGCGCATTGAAGCCGGCGATCGCATTGGCCACTTCCGCCGCCGAAGTCTCGCCCTGCACGCGCACCGGCCAGACCAGCACATGAACGGGAAAGCGGTCCGCCAGCCGGTGGAGAATATCGCGAATCACCGCGCCGGTCGGCGAAGTGACGACGCCGATCACCCGCGGCAGATAGGGAAGCAGTTGCTTGCGCGCCGCGTCGAACAGGCCCTCGCCCGCGAGCTTGACGCGGCGCGCCTCCAACAGCGCCATCAACGCGCCGATTCCGGCCGGCTCCATCGCCTCGACAATCAGCTGATACGCCGATTTGCCGGGAAAGGTGGTGATCTTGCCGGTGGCGATCACCTCCATCCCTTCTTCGGGCCGCACCCGCATGCGCGAGAACACGCCCTTCCAGATCACCGCGTCGATGCGCGCGCCCTGGTCCTTCAGCGAGAAATAGACATGGCCGGACGAATGCGGCCCGCGATAGTTCGACACTTCGCCGCGCACGCGCACATAGGGGAAGCGATCCTCGATCGCGCGCTTGAGCGCGTTCGACAGTTCGGTGACGGAAATCTCCGGCGCATTGGTGGTGGGCGCGGATTCGGGCATGACGCTTCTATGCCCGATCGGGCCGCCCGAGGCCAGCGCCGGGCCGGCGCGCCCGAGGCGAATCCGCAGCCGTCACGATCATTTTAGCGACATGGGACTGATTTTTGCGGTCGAATCTGCTCTATTCGTCCGGCATATCGCCAAATCGAAGGGAAATCCGGCGCCCGCCGCTCGCCTTCCCCCATCGAGGTCCCATGTCTCCCGCAAACGCCGAAGCGTCCCGCACGCTGACGGGCATCGCCTTGGCGACCTGCGGCTGGGCGGTGTTCAGTGCGCAGGACGCGATCGTCAAATGGCTGGTCGTCAGGCTTCCCGTGCCGGAGGTGCTGTTCGCGCGCAGCGTGATGATCGTCGCGCTGGCGAGCCTGCTGGTGCGTCGCGCCGACCTGGGCGTCGCGCTGCAACGGCGCAATTTGACGGCGATCGCCCTGCGCGGCGTGCTGATCTTCGTGGCCTGGCTCGCCTATTACAGCGCCTCGCGCTCGCTGCAGCTGGCCGAACTCGTCACGCTTTATTTCGCGGCGCCGCTGTTTGTCGTCGCGATGTCCAATCCAGTGCTCGGCGAGATCGTCGGCCCGTGGCGCTGGCTGGCGGCGGGCGTCGGCTTTGGCGGCGTGCTCATCGCCGCCGACCTGTCGGCGGCGCCGGATATCTGGCCGGCGCTGCTGACGCTGTTCGCGGCGATCTGCTGGGCGGTCACCACGATTCTGGCGCGCAGCCTCAGCCAGGCGGTCAGCACGGCGGCGCTGATGGTTGGCGGCAACCTGGTGTTCGTCGTCGCCTGCGGCGCGCTCGCGCCCTTCGTCTTCGTCTGGCCAGACGCCTTCAGCATGGGACTGATCGTCGCCCTCGGCCTGATCGGCGGCCTCGGCCAGTTCTTCCTGTTCGAGGGATTGCGGCGCGCGCCGGCCTCGGCGGTGGCGCCCTTCGAATACAGCCTGCTCGCCTGGGCGATCCTTTGGGGCTGGGTGGTGTTCGGCGACCTGCCGAGCCGCCATGTGCTGGTCGGCGCGACGATCATTCTGGGCGCCGGGCTGTTCATGCTGTTCATCGAGAGCCGCCGCCGTATCTTGGCGGCGCGCGCGTGACCAGCTATAGGGCGTCGCAGGCCCGCCAATTTTACGCGTGCGGCGGTCGACTAATGTCGCGCCGCGGGGGGAAGGAACGCCAATGGCCGCGCGCACCGGCGCTTCGAATAGCGCGCAAGCGATCTGTTTCCTCTCCTCCGGCGCCCCGGAAGCCAATGACGCCCTGAAGCGCCTTGTCGAGCGCTACGGCGCCTGCGACTTCGCCAAAGCCGACGTGATCGTCGCGCTCGGCGGCGACGGGCTGATGCTGCAAACCCTGCACCGCATGATGGACGCCCCCAAGCCGATCTACGGCATGAATCGCGGCTCGGTCGGCTTCCTGATGAACGAGTTTCACGATCGCGGTCTTCGCAAGCGACTGCAAACGGCGCGCGCCTCGATCATTCATCCGCTGGTGATGCGCGCGACCGACTCCAAAGGCGCGACCCACGAGGCGCGGGCGATCAACGAGGTTTCGCTGCTGCGGCAGACCTACCAGGCGGCGAAATTGCGCATCAGCGTCGACGGCAAGGAGCGGCTCAGCGAGTTGATCGCCGATGGCGTGCTGCTGGCGACGCCGGCCGGCTCGACCGCCTATAATCTTTCGGCCAACGGGCCGATCCTGCCGCTCGACGCGCCGCTGATGGCGTTGACGCCTCTCTCGGCTTTCCGCCCGCGACGATGGCGCGGCGCGCTGCTGCCGGATCGCGCCGAGGTTTCCATCGAAGTGCTGGAGAGCGAAAAGCGGCCGGTCGCCGCGGTCGCCGACCACATCGAAATCAGGCGCGTCGCGCGGGTCGACGTGGCGATGGACCACCAGACGTCGCTGGTGCTGCTGCACGACCCCGGGCATTCGCTCGACGAGCGCATCTTGCGCGAGCAGTTCGTCTATTGAGGACAGAGCCATGGCCCCGCGGGTTAAAATGCTCGGCGAAAAGATCCTCGCCGACGGTCGCTTCAAGCTGACGCTGAACACCGTCGAGATCACCGAAGCGGGCGCTTCGCGCGTCCTTAATTACGAGATCTATCGCCACAAGGGCGCGGCCGCGTTGCTGCTCTATGACCCCGGCCGCGCGGTCGTGCTGCTCGTTCGGCAATTTCGCCTCGCCGCCTGGCTGGAGGGCGCCGCCCAGCCGATGACCGAGGTTTGCGCCGGCATGCTCGACGGCGACGAGCCGGAAGCCTGCGTCATCCGCGAATCCCTGGAGGAGACCGGGGTGGCGA
This sequence comes from Roseiarcus sp., assembly GCA_049517235.1. GTDB lineage: Bacteria > Pseudomonadota > Alphaproteobacteria > Rhizobiales > Beijerinckiaceae > Roseiarcus. The sequence goes on from JBEKSH010000381.1 coordinate 3,820, forward strand.
TTCCCGGCGCGCGCCATGTCTTCGACGCCTTCGTCAGCCCCGGCGCCAGCACCGAAAAAATCGCCTGCTTCGTCGCGCCCTACCACCCGGCCGACCGCGTCGGCCCGGGCGGCGGCGTCGACGCGGACGAGCGCATCGAAATCATCGAGCCCTCGCGCGATGAAGCCATCGCGATGATCGAGCGCGGCGAGATCTGCGACGCCAAGACGATCGCCCTGCTCTATTACGCCAAGGCGCGCGGACTGATCGGCGGCCGATGACGCGCGCCGGTCGATTCGCCGCAATGTCGCGGCGGAAATTCATGTACAATGCCGCGCGACCCAGCCGCGCTTTTTTGCGTCGCCCGCTTTGT
>JBEKSH010000382.1:0-4166 GCA_049517235.1 Roseiarcus sp.
GGCGGGAACGCGGTCGGCCAGCACGGCGTCGAGATCGAGCGCGGCGCCGATCGCCTGCGCGGCGGCGGCGCGGTCGCCGGTCACCATGACGATGCGCGCGACGCCCGCCTCGCGCAACATGCGAATGGCGTGCGGCGTGTCGGAGCGCAACTCGTCCGCGAGCAGCAGCGCGCCGATCGGCCGCCCCTCGACGGCGACGAACACGACGAGCGCCGATCGCCATGAAGCGCGCCGCATCGCCCGCAGAGCCCATTCGGCGGCGGGCTGGCCCACGAAGATCATCTCGCGGGAACCCGCGCTCACGCGCTTTCCCTCGATGACGCCGCGCAGCCCCGAACCCATTGATTCCTTCACCTCATCCGGCAACTTCAGGGCGAGGCCGCGCTCGGCCGCCGCCTGCACGATGGCGCCGGCGAGAACGTGGTGCGACGCCTGCTCGAGCGAGGCGCCAAGCGTCAGCACCTCCTCGGCCCTTTCTCCGGGGGCGACCTCGATGGAGAGCAGACGCGCGCCGCCGACCGTCAGCGTCCCGGTCTTGTCGAACAGCACGGTATGTGCGCGCGCCAGCGCTTCGAGCGGGCCGCCGCCCTTGACCAGAATGCCGCGCCGCGCCGACTGGGCGACGCCGGCGATGAAGGCGACCGGCGCCGCCAGAATGAGCGGGCACGGCGTGGCGGCGACGAACACGGCGAGGCTGCGAATGAGATCGCCCGAGATGAACCAGGCGACGAAGGCGACCGCGAGCGTGAACGGCAGGAACACCAGGGCGTAGCGGTCGGCGAGCCGCACGAACGGCGCCTTGGCGGCCTGCGCCGCGGTCACCAGGCGCACAATGCCCGCGTAGGTGCTTTCGCCGGCCGCCGACGAGGCGGTCATTTCGAAGGTCTCGCCGACGTTCAACGAGCCGCTGAAGGTGACGGCGCCTCTGGCCTTGACCACCGGGATCGGTTCGCCGGTCAACGCCGACTCGTCAATCGTCGCCGCGTCCGAGGCGACGACGCCATCGACCGGCACGACTTCGCCCGCGCGCACCAGGAGCCGATCGCCGACGGCGACCTCGCCGACCGGCGCGTCCTCGACGCCGCCGTTGACGCGGCGATGCGCCAGGCGCGGCGCGCGATCGATCAGGGAGCGCAGATTGTGTTCGGCGCGGGCGACGGCGATGTCCTCGAGCACGTTGCCGCCCGAATACATCAGCGCCACGACGGCCCCGGCCAGGGATTGGCCAAGCGCCAGCGCGGCGCTCATCGACACCAGCGCGATCGCGTCGACGCCGAGCCGCCCGGCCAAGAAGTCCCGCACGATCGACACCGCGAGGCCGGCGACCACCGGCGCGGTCGCCAGCGTCCAGCACAGACTAGCGACATCCGCTCGGCCCGCCATTTGGGCGAGAAGTCCAGCGGCCAGTCCCGCAATGGCGATCGCGACGAGCGCCCACCGCAGGACGCGCTCTATGGGCATCGAGGTGTTCCGTGTTCAGGGGCCCTGTCAACTCATGACCGAAAATCCGACAGCCCCGTTTGAGAGAAATCAAAGGGCCCGCCGAATGGACGCCGAGCGGGGCAGCGATCGCCTTCACAAGAATCGCGTATTTCCAATTTTCTTTGAGCCGGGCCGCCGCCTGAAATGAAAAAGCCGTCGCCCGAAGGCGACGGCCTTTATCCCTTGTCGCTGACGACCGCGATCGGTCGCCGGCGTCAATTTTCGTTCCTCAACCGCGCGCCGCCAGGCGGGCGATTTGGTGGATGTCGGCGCGATCGATGCCGATATCCTGCAACTCACGATCCGTATAGCTCGAGAGCTCGTGCAGGACGGTCCAGTAACGACGGCGCTCTTCCAGGAATCGCGTGATGAACGAGAGCTTCATGTTGGGTCTCCTTCTCGCTTTTGCCCCGCTATTCCGTTTGATCGGCGGAATGACGGTTTAGGATTCCCAGGCGTTCCTTCTCCATGACCTCGCCGAGATAATATGCTGCGGTGCACAAGTCAAGAGTGCGACGCGATAGGTCATGTGAAATTCGCATGAAGAAAGCGTGACGAAACTATGGCGAACGGTCGTCATGGCCAATATGCAGGATAAGAGAGGTTGTTTTGTCCAAAATGTCTTCCATCGCATGCAAATTGCGCATATCGAGTATCCGCCACGAGATAGCTCAAGCACAGCCGTCGGGCGCGCAACTCGCCAATTGGGCGAGCGCCGACTTTTCATGGCGCCGACAGGAATTGACAGGGCGGAGGCGGACAAGTAGAGGAGGGCGGTCGGGCGCGCCCTCTTGATGGGCGCGTTTGTTGTTTGACGCACCCGTGGCCGTCGCCTTGCTGGTCGGCGGCCTGTCAGCAAAGGGGTCTCCCGATGCGCAGGAGGGCGCGTTCCTCACCTTTAGTCCAGTTTACCTTTAGTCCAGTTTCGCATTCAACGAGGAACCGCGATGACGAAGCGCGCAGAAGCCAAATATAAGATCGACCGCCGCATGGGCGAGAATATCTGGGGCCGTCCCAAGAGCCCCGTCAACAAGCGTGAGTACGGCCCCGGCCAGCACGGTCAGCGCCGCAAGGGCAAGGCGACGGACTTTGGCACCCAGCTCAAGGCCAAACAGAAGGTCAAGGGTTATTACGGCAATATTTCCGAGCGGCAGTTCCACAAGTATTATCAGGAAGCGCTTCGCCTGAAAGGCGATTCCAGCGCGCGTCTGATCGGTCTGCTTGAGCGCCGGCTCGACGCCGTCGTCTATCGCGCGAAATTCGTGCCTACCGTGTTCGCCGCGCGCCAGTTCGTCAATCACGGCCATATCCGCGTGAACGGCCGTCGCGTCAACATCCCGTCCTATCAGGTCAAGGTCGGCGACCTGATCGAGGTCAAGGAATCGTCCAAGCAATTGGCGGTCGTGCTCGAAGCGGCCGCCTTGGCTGAGCGCGACGTGCCCGATTTTCTGGAAGTCGATCACGCCAAGATGACGGCCAAGATGACGCGGGTGCCCGGCCTGTCCGAGGTGCCCTATCCGACCCATATGGAGCCGAACCTGGTGATCGAGTTCTACTCGCGCTGATCGCATCTGTTTGGCTTGGAAACCCCAGCAAGGCCGCCTCTCACGGGCGGCCTTTTCGCTTTTGCGGCTGGAGCGCCGAGTCATGCGCCAAGGCGGCGCCGCCCAGTGAGAGCGCGATAACACGCCGGCGCATCGGCCAATGGTCCGGCCGTGAACCGCTGGGGCCGGCCACAAACAAGAGATCCGCGGCGCGCATCGCTCCGCGCCCATCAACAATGTTCACCGCTTCGTCGGCGATGGCGCGGAGCCGCGCACGCGCTGGACAAAGCAATCCGCGATGGAGAACTATAACGGCGCCGCGCTCATGAAGGCCGCGAGCGCGATGCAAGCTCGCTGAGGGGCGTCGGCGCCGAATCGTTTTCGCCGCAGCGACGCCCTTCTATCTGGAGGAGACCATCAAGATGCTGGCGCTCGATCCTCGCACCACGGCTTTGGTTCTGATCGACGTGCAAAAGGGCGTGCTGTCGATGCCGCTGGCGCCCCATGGGGCGGCGCAGATCGTTCAGAACGCCGCACGGCTCGGCCTGCATTTCGACGAGGTCGGCGCGCTCGTCGCGCTCGTTCACGTCGCCTTCTCTGGCGCCGCGGTCGATCGACTGAGCCAAGCCGTCGATGCGCCGGCGCCCCAGCGCGCCCTGCCGGAGGACTGGGCGGATTTTGCGCCCGAGATAGCCGCGCTACGCGCCGGCGTCGTCATCAAGAAGAGGCAGTGGGGCGCCTTTTATGGAACGGAACTCGATCTGCAGTTGCGCCGGCGGGGGATCAACACGATCGTGCTGGCCGGCGTCGCCACGAATTTTGGGGTCGAGTCGACGGCGCGCAAGGCGTGGCAGCACAATTACGCGGTGATCGTCGCCGAGGACGCGGTGACGAGCGTCGGGGAGGAACTGCACAGGTTCTCGATCGAGAAAATTTTGCCGCGTATAGCGCGCGTGCGTTCGACCGCCGAAATTGTCGGCGCATTGCCGTCCAAATGATCGCCGGACTCGCGTTTTGCGACTTCGATCAGCCCAGGATGCGCACTTCACGCCAGCGGTCGCCGGAGCTCGGCTGTCATAATTGATGGGCTTGCCCGCCCATGACGCGAAAGGTCAGTCCTTTCGGTCGGCGGGGTCGGGC
>JBEKSH010000383.1:0-4165 GCA_049517235.1 Roseiarcus sp.
ATCCGGTCAGCGAGACAATGGGCGTAATTGAAGTTGGGCACCGCCACCGACACCGACGCAAGCTCGGGCATCGAGAGGCGCAGGAGGTCGCGAACATAGGGCGTGAAGGCAAAGCGCTTCTCCACGGTTTCCCGGGCTTTGGCGCACATCTCCCGATCAACGCCCTCGCCGAGCAGAATCTTCAGACGCGCCGCCATCGCAGGCGCGTCGCAATAGGGGACGACGTAGCCCAGCGCCTCCTCTTTCAGGAGTTCGGCCATCCCGCCGCTTTGGTCGAACGCGAGCACCGGCAGGCCGACGCTCATCGCCTCGAGCGCGACCGTCGGGAACGGGTCCTCGCGCGAAGTCAGCAGGAACGCGTCGGCGGCGGAGAAGAACGCGCCGACCTCATTGCGGTAGCCCGCCATGTGCAATGTGCCCTCCGCGACCCCCTCGGCGATCTCGCCGGCAAGCCACTCCTTCAGGCCGGAATCGATGTCGCCGACCCAGCAGAAGTGGACGGCCGGGCGCATCGAACGCATGGCGCGCCAAACCTGCAGGAACAGATCGAATCCCTTGCGCATATCGGCGTAGCCGACCCCGAGCGCCAGAAAGGCTCGGGGGTCGATTCCGAGTTGCTTGCGCAACGCTCTGGCGTCCTCGGGAGCGTAGATCGCCTGTTTGTATGAGCCCTGGGCCCGAATCATCAGCTTTTGGCTGGCCGGAAGCCCGAGCGCGTCTATGACTTTTTCGCAAACGAAGCTCGATGCGAATACAACATACTTCGCGCTCGCGACGCCAGACCTCGCCGCCGCCTCAAGCGCCTTTTCGCGCAGCAGGCGCGGCAGTTCGTGAACCAGCAGGACTGTATCGACGCCGTGCGAGGCCAGGGTCGACGCGGCGTCTCCCGCGGCGCACGTGTTGACGATGGCGGCCGTGAAGCCGCGTGCGCACAGATCGCGGATGCTGGCGGCGAGCGCGTTGCGGTCCTTTGCGACGGTCAGCGGCGCCGCGGCGGAATACTCGCCTTCAAGAGCGCCGCCGGAGAGCAGAAGAAACTCGATCTCGACTCCGAAGGCGCTCTGCATCGTCTTGCCGACGTTCAGCAGGAGCTGTTGGGCGCCGCTCGGAAAGGCGTCATGTCCGACCAGCAGCAGCCGCGGCCGCGGGGCGCTGCGCGTCACGCCAGTCGCCGCCCGCCCGGTCGCGTTCAAATAGGCTGATCCGAAGTGCAAATCCGGCTCGAGGTAGGCGCCCTCGCACCATTCGTTCCAGGCGTTCACGCAAACGATTGCTTCGCCGAAAAAGGGATGGCGTTCAGCCCTCTCGACAAGCGTCGACAGCCAGGCCTCGTATTTCGCCGGCGTGGAGCCATGAACGATCAGGCCGGCGCCCTGTCGTCGCGCGTCATTGTCCCAGCTCGGAACGATGGTCTTGATGAGTGGAAAGGATGGGGTGGGCTCGCCCAGCGAACAGGCGGCGAGGTCGTCGTAAGCAAAGATCTGGCCCGAAAAAGTATCGTCGAGCAATTGCGGCGCGCAATCCGCCAGAGGCATGTTCTTCGTCAGCTTGTGAGGCGGGAATTCGATCGCCCCATCCAGGCCGAACGCCGTCGGATCAAGATCGTCGAAGCTCTGGCTCATGACGATGATCGGGTTTTCGCCGAACTGATCGGCAAACAGGGAGCGCCAGCGGGCGATCGCTTTCGACGCATTCGGGATGAGACCGGGGCGGTAGATCATCAGGAGCGGGCGACCCTGAATCCTTATGTAGCGTCGGTCGGCGAAGTGCCGCGCATATTCCTTTACGAGGCGCAGGTCGTCGTCCTCGCGGTAATCCTGCGAGATCAATACTTCTCCTTCCATCCCGTCCCAGCGCCGCGTCCAGTTCTCATTGGCCCACATCAGGCAGAACGGCATGTCGATGTCGGGCGCTTCGAGAAAAAGCTCCAGCGGTCGTTCCAGCAACCGCTTGTCGTTGAACGTGTAATAATAGAAGACGAAGCCGTATAAGCCAGCCGATTTCGCGAGGTCGACCTGCTTGCGCATCGTATCGACGGTTGCGAGCGAGTAAAACCCAAGGTCGCGCGGCACGCGCGGCTGATAATGATCCTTGAAGCGCGGCAGGCCTCGCACGATGTTGGTCCACTCGGTGAAGCCCTTGCCCCACCATGCGTCGTTTTCGGGGAAGGAATGGAACTGGGGCAGGTAATAGGCCAGCACCTTGGCGCGCCGCCTGGCGCTCACAGGCGTCGGACGGAATTCCTCGAAATGCGGCCCAGGCCTGGTGAACCGCTTGACCTCGGCGGGGATGGTCGCCTCATCGTCGGGCGGCGCGGGGAAAATCCCGGCTTCGTGCCGATGTTCGAGATAATGGTCCAAAGGATTGCGGTCGGTCCGTCCCTTCAAATATCGCTGCCGATAGAATTTGGTGTCGAACTGAGTCGAGGGATTCCGGCCCTCGCAATAGCCCCGAAACATGAAATGTTCGAACGGATCGACGCCCGCCGCGGCGACGTCCTTGTAAGTCTCCAGGTAATATTTGGCGTCGAATTCGGGAATCGGACTGAACGGGCCGAGCCTGTGCTTGAGATAGTGCGACAGGGCGTTCTGGTCCTGCGCCACGTCATAGGTCTTGCGGTACCAGACCGGGTCAAAATGCGGGCCGGGACGGCGGCCCTCGCGCTCGCCGAACAGCAGGTAGTGCAACAACGGCTGCTGTTCGGTCGACTTCACGTCCGGATAGGTCTTAAGATACCAGGTCGGATCGAACAACCGGTTCGGCCGCCGCCCCTCGCGATAGCCGTGAAAGAAGAAGTGCTCCAGCGGATCGACGCGCGCTTCGACGACGTCGCGGTATGTCGTTCGATAATAATCGTCGTCGAACAGGGCGGTCGAGCGGAAATGCGCGAAGATGCGCGCCACCTCGCTTTCCCCGGATTGGGTTGCTTCGGCCGATGGCTTGGATGGCGCGCCCTGATCGCTCTTACGGTTCGCGAGAGCGTCCGCGAGAGCCTTCGTTGCAACGCGATTCCCACGCTTGGAACGCGCAGCGCGAGACGACCCCGCGAGGGTTGAAAGAAAATCGGACATGTCGCCCCGTGACTTGCAAGGCTGCGCTCAAACGAGCGACGACGTCGAGGACTGCCGGGGCTCGCCTGTCAGGCGGCGGCGCTCTGGGCGCCGAAGAGCGCAGCCCCGCGCTCGGCCAGGCGATCGTGGATCGCGCGCGGCACCTGCCGGTGAGCCTTGGCGCGCGGATAGGCCATTTCAACGATCGGCGCGCCGCTCGACTCCAGCGCTTCATGCTCTCGCCAGTTGTCGAAACTCATCCGGCTGACGTTGTCGATGAAGGTCTCGGCCGGCGTATTCTCGGCCAGAATAAGCGCATGACCATCCACTTCGATATGAAAATAAGTGAAAACCGGCGGAATATCGAGGCTTCGCACGATTGACGTGCCGTTGATCAGACTGCCCGCGTGGGCCAACACGCCATCGACAAACAGGGCATGGTCGGGCGAGACATGCAGATCGCGGGATGGGACGGCGTCAGCGAACGCCCCCGCCTTCACGCAAACCGGCAGGCGCAATTCGTCGGTGAAAAGCCGCGAAACGGTCTGCCGACCAATCCAGCGAACCGCGACCGCCTTTCCCTCGCTGGTCAGGACGAGATCGCCGATGGCGAGGGCCTCGACTGGCGTCTCGCCGGCTGGCGTCCTTATCCGCGTGCCGGGCATGAAGCAAATGTATTCCCCGCCATGTTCCCTGTGCAAATGGTCATGGCTTCCGCTAAATTCGTCTTGGGTGAAGAAGAAGTAATGCCCGGTCGAGTCTTTGGCGATGAATCCCTGATCGCCGGAGGCGTCCCTGGCCTTGGAGACAAACGCCAATTCTTCGGTTCCAACCGGGTTAAATTGACCGGCGCCGAGATAGCCGTCTATCGAAAAATGCGGGTGATGGCTCAGGACCGGGGCGACTGTCACGGTGACTCCCGTTGCGACGGGGTCCGAATTGTTAATGGAGAACCGGCCATCGTCGTCGGTGACCGAGTAAACGAAGTTGAAAGTCTCGGAGTTGTTTGACATGGCTTACATCCCCCTACGGAAATAGGCTATCAAACTCTTACCGCGTCTTAAACGTTCGCTGCGACAAACCTGCCGATAGGGTGCACAAAACACTGCCGGTAT
>JBEKSH010000384.1:0-4163 GCA_049517235.1 Roseiarcus sp.
GCCGCTTCAAGTCAAGATCGCGACCACGATGCCTCGTAGGTGAGTGAGGGACGCCATAAAGCACGCGCATTCGATGCGCCCCCGCAGCGCAGGCTCACGCGCGCGCCGCCAGGACACCTCCAAGGTGGCTATGGCGCGCGGCGTAGTCATCGGCCAAGGTCGTGAATGTTCTTCGCGCCGCGACGCCACGCGCCGTAACGGCCGACGTTGATGTTGCGCCCATGGCCGAAGGCCATGCGATCAACCACAGAGGGACCCGGCTGATTCGTTGAGCGTCGCCCTACACGACCGTCGTTGGCAGCGGCCCGGTCGGCAATGGACGATGCGATGAAATCGCGGGCTGCCTGCTCGGGCGTGTAGCGTTCGCCCGTTGCTTGCTGCCAGCCGGCCACGGCGCGAGCAACGCGGCCTCTACACTCACGTTGCCGATCAACCGCAGCCCGAAGCCGAACCTGCTGACGGATGATGCAGCCGGCCATGCATTCCAATTTGAAGCCGGCCCCCTGTTTCGATCCGAAGCCGGCACGGGTTCCGATCTGATGTCGGCCGCCCTGCGGCGCCTGTACGGGTCGACGGTATGATGTTTTCCTTTGGTTGTTGGTCAAGTGGTGGTTCGAGCATGCGGTGTTTGCGCATGCTTTCGCCAGCGAGTTCGATGCGGTAGGAATTGTGAATGATGCGATCGAGGATCGCGCAACACCGGCTGGTCAACCGCAATGTCCGCTTGCTAGGCGATTAGTCGGTTCATGGGTTGATAGAGCTATTGCCGCTGATCTGTCGAAGGAGTTGTTCCCAACTTTCCGACAGTGGCGCTCTAACTGCAGGAGCTGCAGCGAGTAGCAAGCTCGCCGCCGCCTTTAACCCAAGCGAGTTCATATTGCTGAGCGCGGCTTCGATTGCTGGCGTATGCTGCATCGGCGATCGGAGGGCGAAGCTCTCATCATTCAGGACAGTCGACCATTCCTCCGCAACAATCGACACGACGACTGGCTCGATGACGCGGCGAGCCAGACTATAGGCCGTGTGAGAAACCAACAGAAGGTCCCGTTCGAAGCGAGCTCTCGGATTGCCCCTAAGATCGGGCATCGCGGCGAGGCTGGCGGCCAACGCTACTGTTGTCGATGGTGCGCTCGAAATAGCGCCGCTTGATGCTGCGCCGATTATATCTGCGATGGCGGCAACGTCACCCCAAGCCGCTACACAGGCTGCTTCAATGCGAGTGACAAATTCAGCGTCCCATGTGCCGCGAAATCTTTGCCAGATGAGTAAATCGACAGCGACGGTTTTCACAATATCGTTCAGTCCCTCCTGCAGAAGGCCTTGCAGAACTTGGCCGAGACTTGGAGAGGTTTGATCCGCCTCGCCGTCACCGTTCCGCAACCGCTTCGTCGTCCGATAGGCGGCTATCGCCAGAAGCCCCAATCGGAACGCGTCGGTAAAATCGCTCCCACTGGTGACGGCGTGCGCATAGCGCGCCATGGCTATGAACATTTCGATGGACGCCAAGCTTGGGCCGGTTTGCTTCGCCAGGGAGCGGCGCTCGATCCCGACATCAACGCCGAGTTCAATCTCGCAAAGCGCCAACATGCGCCAGTTGTAGGCCAACGGCTTTAGGTCAATTCCCAACAGGGCCTCATCGCCGGTCAGGGCCGACGCTTGGCCAATCGCGATGTGGCGCGGCGGACCCCACGGATAGGGATCAAGTTTATGCCAAAAGAGACCTATGGCTGCCCGTGCGAATTGGTGCGCACGTTCGTTTTGTCGAGAGGTCGCCGGATTGAGAAGCTCGACGGCGTCAAGCGCATCGGCAAGCATCAATATGGCGCGCGGGCGGTCGTTCATGTCCCAGGAGACCAACGCGGATTCAACCTGCATGCCGACAGCCAAGCCCGGATGCTGACCCTCAGTAATCAGAACCTCATGCGCTTTGCCGAATAGCCGAAGCGCGTCCGAAAATAACTTCGCTCGCGCTGCCGACACCGCACCGTCCCGTAACGCCAGCACGCGATCGATCGGACTGTCGACACCGACTGAGTCCTCAACACTCATGAGGACGCGGGCCCCTGCGAGATCGTCTCCAGAATGGCTTAAAACCTTCGCTTTCTGACGAACAAGCGCCGGTGTGCTTCCGATCTCTCTTATGGCGTTGTCGACCACAGCGAGTGCTGCTGGTTGGTCATTCAGCCCTTCATCAAGTATGACCGAGCGTGCGTTTGCTAGCTCGGCCTGAACGTCCGATCTCGCCCAATGCTGTGCGATATCGCTCATGCGCTCGAACCGCTCCAGGGCAGGTCGCAAATCTAAATTGTCGAGCTCCTCTTGTGCCCAGCCGTTATGGACAAAGGCGCCGCCGCCCATGCCGAGCGAAATTCCGGCGGCATCAAGGAAATTGTTGCGATCGTTTTCATTGAGCGCGTTCAGCGCCTCGATCATCGCAAGCATACGGGCCGAACACCGGATGCGCGTCACAATCACGGCGAACAGGAAACCTGGCAAGTCAACGCCAGGCGGGAATCCCGTCCTCAGCCATTGGGTGGCGGACGCGAGCGCGGGATTGTTCATGGCCACGATGTTCTGCAGCACGACGCGCAAGCGAAGCGCCCAATCGAGCTGAACGGCGGGGCTGAGATTTATGTGATCGACAAGCAGTACCTTCGGAATCGAAATCGAGGCCGAGAGGAGACGGACCTCTTCGTGGTCTATCGTGTCAATCTCCGACATGAGTGCTTCAGCGGCCTTGGCGGCGGTCTCGTCATCTTCGACCGCGTTTGCCACCTCAACCTGAAGAAGGCGCAGCATGGCTCCAATCGGCGGTACCTCCGGGTAGATGGAGCGGTCGGTCCTAAGCAGCGTCATCGGCGAGAGTAGCGCGGCAGCGCCCCGAACACGTTCGTTGGGCAATGTCTCAATCGCCCGACAGAGATGCGCGAGGATCGTCGTGTGCTTGCCCCATAAGGCGTTCCAAAAGCACAACGGGAGCGTCCGCTGATCGAGCACGCCCAAGCCCAGCCAATGCTCGGCGGCGGTCTGCCGACATCGGATAGTTTCGTCTTCTCCGAGATCGGTTCCAATATCGCTGATGAGCGGCGAGAGCCTCAGATCGTTGCCAGGGATCACTTCGATCCATGAGCCTCTCAAGATCGTCAGCGCATCACCGGCGTTGGCAATCGGCGGGCCCTGGCGCCCCAGCTTCAGCATCAGTTGGTTGTCGGCACGATCAAAGACGTTGCCAAGGCGGCGCAAGAGTTGACGGGCCTCGGGAGACGGAATTTCATCAAGCAGGCGACGCCGCGCTTCTTCCCTCGTGGCTCGCACAGCGTCGCTTACGATCGGACCGATGTCCTCAGGCAGCGCTGACAGCGGCCAACCTCGGGACCTCAAGCTCGCAACCTTCGCTGCGACCAAGAGAGGATGGCCGCCATTTGTCGTAACAAGGAGCAATCGCGTCCACCCGTCGACCGTATTGCCAGGCGGGGCGGGTGGAGCTGTCACGAGCGCTCGAACGTCTGCTTCTGCGAAATAAGGCGCCTGAAGAGCCGCCTCCGGGGAGGCCCCGAGCTCCGCGAGACGAGCAGCAGATGGTTCATGGATTGAGGAGACGATCACGCGTTTACCTTGCGGCGCCGCGGACGCAACAAATGCAGAGAGCCGAGCGCGCAAAGCATCAAAAGCCGGCCCGGTGAGATCGTCGATTATAATACCGCTTGCGTCTGGCGTCCGATGTAGGGCGCGGAGCAGTTCACGCCAAGCAGTCAGTGCGGCCTTCGGATCGTCTTGAACCGGGCGAAGATCGAGCCCTAACCAAGAGCCGCCAAGCCCCGTCGCGATCAACCGCGCTAATATTGATTTACCGACTCCGTGCGTTCCGTGCAGCCAAATCACCGGCTCGCCACGAGTCTGTTCAAGAATGATCGAGACTGCGTCACGGCGATCGGCAACGTTGCCAGTCGGCGGTCCCACCGTTGAAATCAATAGTCCTTCGGCGGCATCAGCAGCAGGGCCACTTGCCGCGCGCGCGGCGCTTTGCAGCGCCAACAGTGGCGTGACCGCAACTTCAATCGACCGGTGCAGATCGACCGCTGTGAGACGGCGATCAGCCGCGTCCGATTGGGTTGCGGCCTCAAACACGCGATCGAGCAAGCTGTGGACGGTCTCATCTGCGA
>JBEKSH010000385.1:0-4159 GCA_049517235.1 Roseiarcus sp.
AGCGGTGGCCCGGAAACGCAGCGTCAGGCGGGCCTGTCGCGCAAGGCTTGGCGCGGCGATGCGCGAGAGCCCGACGCATGTCCTGGACAGATTATTGCGCTTCCAGCGCCGCGATTCGCTCGCGCGCCGCGCCCATGCCGGCGGCGAGGGCCTTCGCGTAATAGTCGCGCGCCTTCGCCGCTTCGCCCTTCACGCCCAGAGCGCCCATGCGGGCGAGCGTCGCCGGGTCATAGGTCTCGCCAAGCACCAGTAGGGCCCGCGCGTCGCCGTTCTCGGCGGCGCGCTCCAGATAGAGGCGGGCGCCGGCGATATCGCCGGCCGCCAGCGCGACAAGCCCCTGCGCGCAGAGGCGGCGAGCGGCCTCGCTGACGCGCGGCGCGCCCGGAACGGTGCCCGCGAGCGACAGCGAACGCGTCGCCGCCGGGGCGGCCGACGCCGCCGGCGGCTTGGCCTGCAGGGCGAGCGCCAGTTTGGCCATCGCGGAAGCGTCGTCCGTTGCGGCGGCGGGCGCCGTGGGCGCCACGGCGGCGGGCGTCGTCGCGGCCGGCGCGACGCTCGTTCCGCTCACCTGGGGTTTCGTCGTCGTGGAACTGGCGACGAAAACCGGCTGCGACACGGCGGGCTTGCCGGGCGCCGAGGAATTTTCGATGTGCGGCCAGAAGGCCAGGCCAAGAAACACCGCCACCGCGCTCGCGCCCGCCGCGGCGCCGAACTCAATCACATTGGGCATCCACGGCCTCCCATCACTGCGCCGCCCCGCTCCATTGCATCAAGCTTTCGTAGAGCCGATCGGAATCGGCGGCGCTTGGCCCCGCGCCGTCGCCGGCGGCCGTTTGCGCCATATTGCGGAATGCGTCGAGGGCGGCGTTTGGCGCTCCCTGGTTCTGCTCCAGCCAGCTTTGCGCCGCATCGAGGCGCGGCCATCCGAGCATGCGCGCCGTCAGGTTGACCTCTTTCCAGTTGGAATTGTCGGAAGCGCCGCGCAGCTGTTCGAAACCTGAGAACAACTGGTTCGCCAGCGGCGCGATCCGCTCGGCGCGCGGCGAATGCGGCGGCGCGTCGATCGCCAACAGCGCGGTCGTCACGCCGATCGTGTCGACCTTCTCGCCGTCGCCGATCAGGTTGGGCTGTTCGCTCGCCGTCAGCCGCATCGGGCAGTAGAGCGCCTGCAGCGACGGCTGATACGGAATGGCGACGACGTGAAAGCGGCCGCCGCCCTTGTCGAAATCCGCCAGGGATTTGGAGTCGTTGCCGCCCACCACAAAGACCGCGTCGATCAGGCCGCCCTTCAGATCGGCAAGCGCTTCCGGCGTATCTTCATTGGTCATCGTCGGCGTGATGTTCAGGCGGGAAAAGACGATGGCGGCGCTCGCCGCCGCGGCGCTGTCGGGCGCCCCGACATTCACCTTGCGGCCGGCCAATTGACGGATGTCGGCGATCTCGCGCGGCGCGATCAGTTCGATCGGCTCGTTGGCGAGGCGCAGCAGATAGGGGGTTCGCTCGCGCCAGTCGGCCGGGTCCTTGTCGGCCAGCGTCTTGCCGGCGTCGATCAGACCGTCCATCGGCACGATGGCGAGATCGGCCGCATCGCCGTTGACGGCCTTGTCGAGCGCAGCGGCGGATGTCCGGCCCGGGACGGCCTGCACATGCAGGCCGCCGCTCTGCATGGCGCCGGCGAATTCGACCGCCATGCGCGTGGCCGAAGCGTCGGCGCTGTCGGCGACAATGAGGAAGTCATGCGGCTTGGCCGGCGCAGGCTTGGCGGCGGCTTCGCCCGCCGCCCCACTCCCGTCGCGCCAGGCGCCGTGCCAAAGGACCCGAACGCCGTTGTGAAACACCGGCTTGTCGTAAAGCACCATGCCGGATGGCTTCTGCGGCGACTTGGCCGCCGTCGGTCTAAACCTATGCCGCGTTCCGGTGTCAACAGGGGCGGGCGCGGCAGGCTCAGCCGGCGCGGCGTCCTGCGTCTGCGGCGCCGCCTGCAATTGTGACGGCGGCGGGCCAGCCGCGCGCGCCAGCGCGGGCAGGCCCAACGCCGCCGCGATCATGAGGGCCGCGCACGCCCTCCCGCGCCGCCGCCCGCGAATACCGATCCCTCGCATGCCGCCCGGCGTTGGCTGCTGAGCAGTCTCGTACGCACGCCAAGGCGGATCGAGGCGCTGACCTTTGATCGTCATCCGGCTACCAATCCCTGCAAAATGCGACCTCATCAAGGCAATCGCCGCGCGGCCGTTTGTGCGCCGCAAAAAGCGACATGTCGGATAGCGTTGGAATTTTCGCCCTTGAACCAACGGCTTGGCGAAGCGGCGGCGCCGCCCAAGGGTCAAAACGACGCCGGTTTGGAGAGCCGGGCGAGCGCCTCGTCAAGCGCGGCCGGGTCGATCTCGACGATATCGGGGCGGTCGAGCCAGACGATGAAAGCGCGCAACGGCAGTTCGGGATAGAGCGGCGCCAGCGCGGCGCGATAGAGCGCGAGCTGCGCGACATAGGGAGCCGGCGTCGCCCCGGCGCGCGGCGCGCCGCTCTTGAAATCGGCGAGCAGCACGTCGTCTTCGCCGACCGCCACGCGGTCGATGCGCCCGATGAACGGCGTCGGGGCGAGGCCGGGTCGGGAAAGATTGGCGGCGACGGCGACCTCCGCGCGCGAGTTGGCGCCGAACAACGCGACGAGGCGCGGATCGTCGATCAGGGCCAGCACGCGTTCGAGGATCGCCTCCCGCTGGTCCGCCGGCACGCCCGCGCCGCGCTCGGCCAGAAAGCGCCGCCCCGCGTCGCGTCGCCGCTCCGCCGCGACTTCCGGCAGATGCTGCAACAGGGAATGGCTGAGGCGCCCCGCCTCGATCAGGCTCTTTCGCTTGGCGCCAATCGGCGCGGCTAAAGACGCGAGCGCGCGCGAAGGGTTCAGCGGCGGCGGCGCCCGCTCGGGCGTCGCGCGGATGCGCAGCCACGGCTTCTCCGCATCCGGCGCCTTGGCCGCAACGGGGGGTGCGCCGCCCGCCTCGCGCCATGCCGCGCCGAGCCGCCATATCTGCTCGCCCTCGCCCCACGGCGAAGGGAAGCCGACGGTCGCCCCATCGAGCCCGGCGCGCGCCATATCGTGCCAGCAATCCTTGGCCTTGCCGCGCGGTCCGTGGAACCCGGCGATGATCAGCCGTTCGGCGGCGCGCGTCATCGCGACGTAGAGCAGGCGGCGGTGTTCGCCAGCCGCCGCCGCGCGCGCCGCGCCGCGCGCCTGCGCGACGATCGGCGGATCGCTCGCCGCGCGTGGCGACCAGGCGACCAGCGCCGGGTCGCCCGGTCCCGTCCCGTCGAGCGCGAATAGTTTGGGGTCATGCCGGCCGCTCGGGCCCGAGCAGGTGTCGGGCAGGAAGACGATGCTCGCCTCCAGCCCCTTGGCGGCGTGGACGGTCATCACGCGAACGCTGTCGCCGCTCGCCTCCATGTCGCGCTTGACCGAAACGTCGGCGCCCTCGATCTCGTCGAGAAAGTTGATCAGCGAGGGCGCGCTGTCCCGCTCATGGGCGAGCGCGAGCGAAAGGAATTCGTCGATCGCGTCGCCGGCCTCCGGCCCCAGACGCGACAATAGCGCGCGCCGACCACCGTCCTCGCCGAGCAGGCGCGCGTAGAAAGCAAAAGGCGTCAGATCGCGCGCCCGGTCGCGCCAGACCTCCAGCCGGCGTCTGGCCTGCGCGAAGCGCTCGCCCGAAGCCGCGCCAAGCGCCTGCGCGAGCGAGCCCTCGCGCCGCGGGGCGAGCGCGATCAGGTCGTCGTCATCGAGGCCGAGCAACGGCGATTTGAGGGCGCAGGCGAGCGCCAGATCGTCCTGCGGCAACAGCGCCGCGCGCCCGGCGCTGACCAGATCCATCGTCGCGATATGTTCGCTTAAGGCCAGCCGGTCGGCGCCGGCCGCTTTGACATCCGCCTCCTTGAGCGCGCGAATCATCGCCTCGAAGAACGCGCCGCGCGAGCGCACCAGGATCATGATGTCGCCGGGCGCGATTCGCCGCGGCCCGCCGCTTTGCGCGTCATGCACGCGTTCGGGCGAGCCGGGGGACAGCCAGTCGCCGATCACGCCGGCGATGCGGCGCGCCAGCTGAACGGCGGGATCCTGGCCAGACGGCGCATCGAGCGGCATCAGCCAATTGTCGGAGGCGGCCTC
>JBEKSH010000386.1:0-4159 GCA_049517235.1 Roseiarcus sp.
TCGTCACGCCAAGCCGCCTCTTGAGCGCAACGGCCAAGATATGCGCCGGCCAGATGGCGAAAATGGCCGATTTCAGCGTGACGCAACCGACTGAAAAATTCCTCTGCGACATTCGTGCACGCCCCCGTTACTGTGGGCAAAGCCATGATTGGAAAATTCCGAAAAAATTTCTATGTGACAAAGTGAACGCCGCCTCTCGACCTTCAATTCCCCCCTTGGCCCCTCTTCAACAGCAAAAAGAATTCTTTGGTTTGCCTCCACGGCGCGCGCTCTCGCGGTGTGGCGCATCGTTCGTCGGCCCTGTCCACCCGTGCTAGCCGGATCGAATTGAGCGCTAAAGTTCGCCAGCGTTCAGGGGCGGGTTTTCCGTATAATTTCCGTATCGCGGCAAGATCGCGTCGGAAAAGTTACATAACTTGTTGATTTCATTGGCGCGCCCAACGGGAATCGAACCCGTGTTTTCGCCGTGAAAGGGCGACGTCCTGGACCGCTAGACGATGGGCGCTGCGCGGCGGCTCGGTTTGTTCGAGGCGGGGATGCTATAGGGGCGCGATGCAGCGCTGGCAAGAGCGTCGTCGACCGGCGAGCCGAACGAACCGGCGCCGATCAGGCTCCTGGCGACGCCATGCTTGCGCGGCTTGCTTGGGTGGACGATCATGGGGGCAGGTCTTGTCTATCGGGAGGGTCGTATGCGCGCAATCAGGGTCCATGAGATTGGCGGGCCGGAAGTGATGCGCCTGGAAGAAACCGAACTGGCGGCGCCGGGGCCGGGCGAAGTGCGGGTGCGCAACCACGCGATCGGCGTGAATTTCATCGACGTCTATTTCCGCAAGGGGCAGAATCCCGCGCCGACCCCCTTCACGCCTGGCAACGAAGGGGCGGGCGAGATCGTCGCGGTCGGCGAAGGCGTCAGCGCCTTCAAGCCGGGCGACCGCGTCGCCTATGTCGGAACGCTCGGCGCCTACGCGCAGGAGCGCAATATCGAAGCGAAATTCGTCGTCAGATTGCCGAAGGCTATTTCGTATGAAACGGCCGCGGCGATGATGTTGAAGGGCCTGACGGCGCAATATCTGTTGCGCCAGACCTACAAGGTCAAAGCGGGCGATACGGTGCTCGTCCATGCGGCGGCGGGCGGCGTCGGCCTCATCCTCTGCCAATGGGCCAAGGCGCTCGGGGCGAACGTCATCGGCACGGTCGGCTCGCCCGAAAAAGCCAAGCTCGCCAAGAAGGCGGGCGCCAAGCACGTCATCCTCTACCGCGAAGAGGATTTCGCGGCCCGCGTCAAAGAAATCACCAAGGGCGCCAAATGCGCCGTGGTCTACGACGGCGTCGGCAAGGCGACCTTTCCCGCTTCGCTCGATTGCCTCAGACCGTTCGGCGTGTTCGCCAGCTTTGGCTCCGCGTCGGGCCCGATCGAAAATTTCAACATCGGTCTGCTCGCCCAGAAGGGGTCGCTGTTTGCGACGCGGCCGGTCCTGTTCGCCTTCATTGCGGATCGCGCGCGGCTGGAGCGCATGGCGCGCGACCTGTTCCGCGTCGTTCAATCGGGCGACGTCGAGATCGACATCCAATCGCGCGTGCCGCTCGCCGAGGCGTCGCGCGCGCATCAGGCTTTGGAGGCCCGTGAGACGACGGGATCGACGATCCTGCTGCCGTGAGCGGCGCGGGCGGGCGCGCGACCGCCGGCGCGCCGGCGTTTGGCGCTTGGCTGGCGGGGCGAGCGCGCGTATAGGGACGGCTGCTTGAGAGATCGGGCCGGCCAGCGGCCGGCCGCCGAGTGAAAGGTTCGATGAGGTTATGACGGAGCCGGCAAGTTTGAATAGCGACAATTTGGGCGTCGCCTCGAAGAAAGCCAAAGAGGGCGGTCTCTGGGAGACCGTCAAGGTCATCGTCCAGGCGCTGTTGATCGCGCTGGTCATCCGGACGTTGCTGTTCCAGCCGTTCAACATCCCGTCGGGTTCGCTGATCCCCACCCTGCTGATCGGCGATTATCTGTTCGTTTCGAAATATTCATACGGCTATTCGCATTTTTCGTTGCCGTCGTTCCTCGATCTGGACCCCGCCGCGATGCCCGGGCGCATTTTCGCCTCGCAGCCCAAACGCGGCGACATCATCGTGTTCAAGCTGCCGCGCGACGGCGAAACCGACTATATCAAGCGCCTGATCGGCCTGCCCGGCGACAAGATCCAGATGATTCATGGCCGGCTTTACATCAACGGTACGATCGTCGAGCGCACGCCGCTGCCGCCCTATTCGACGCCCGGTCATTTCGGCAGCCCGGTCGAGGTTCCCCATTACGAGGAGACGCTGCCCGGCGGCGTCAAGCATGAAGTTATTCAGCTGGACGGCGACAACGGCTTTTACGGCAACACCGCCGTCTACGAAGTGCCGCCCGGCCATTACTTCATGATGGGCGACAATCGCGACAATTCGACCGATTCGCGCGTTCCGCCGGAAGGCGGGGGCGTCGGCTATGTGCCTTTCGACAATCTTATCGGCCGCGCCGAGGTGATCTTCTTTTCGGTCGAGGAAGGAGAGCCGGCATGGGAAGTCTGGCGCTGGCCGTGGACTGTGCGCTGGCGGCGGCTGTTCGAGCCGGTGCGATAGAATGGCGAGGAAAGAGAAGGCCGCGCTGGCCGATCTCGAAGCTCGCCTTGGCTACAAATTCCGCGATCCCGAACTGGCGGCGCGCGCCCTGACTCATCTTTCCGCCGCCGGGTCGGGAGCCCAGGGTCGGCTCGAATCCTATCAGAGGCTGGAGTTTCTGGGCGATCGGGTGTTGGGACTGGCGATCGCGCAAATGCTCTACGAAGCCTATCCGCAGGCCAGCGAGGGCGCGCTGTCGATGCGGCTCGCCGCGCTGGTGCGGCGCGAGACATGCGCCGAAGTCGCGAAGGAATGGGAAGTCGGCGCGCAGGTCGTGCTCGGCCCTGGCGAGGCGCACGCGGGCGGGCGCAAGAAGGCGGCCATTCTTTCCGATATTTGCGAATCGCTGGTCGGCGCGGTGTTCGTCGAGGCCGGCTTCGACGTCGCGCGGCAAGTGATCGCCGGGTCGTGGCGCGCCCGCATGCACGCGGTCGCCGAGCCCGAACGCGACGCCAAGACGGCGATGCAGGAATGGGCGCAGGCGCGCGCGCTAAACGCGCCAAGCTACGTCGAAATCGCTCGCTCCGGCCCGCCGCACGCGCCGCAGTTCACCATGCAGGTTTCGCTGGAGGGCTTCGAGCCGGCGCAAGGATCGGCGTCCTCCAAGCGCGCCGCCGAACAGGCCGCCGCGCAGGCCTTCATGGCGCGCTGGGCGTCGGCGGACAATCCTCATGAGTGACACGTTCTGCGGCTTCGTCGCATTGATCGGCGCGCCGAACGCCGGCAAGTCGACGTTGATCAACGCGCTGGTCGGCTCCAAAGTGTCGGTCGTCTCGCGCAAGGCGCAGACGACGCGCACGAGCGTGCGCGGCATCGTGATCGAAGGCGCGGCGCAAATTATTTTCGTCGATACGCCGGGTCTGTTCGCGCCAAAGCGTCGGCTCGATCGCGCGATGGCCGCGTCGGCATGGGGCGCGGCGGCGGACGCCGACGTGCTGGCGCTGCTGATCGACTCGCGACAGGAGATTCAAGCTTCGGCGAGCAGCGGCCGCGCCGCGCCAGCCCACGCGCCGTCGGACGTGCCGCCCGGCGAACGGCCGCCGCCGGCGTCGCTCAGCGAGCAAACCGAAGAAATCCTTCGCGCGCTGCGCGACAGCAAGACGCCCAAGGCCCTGGTGCTGAACAAGATCGACCTCGTCGACCGCCCGGCGCTGCTCTCGCTTGCCGCCAAACTCAACGCCGCGGTCGAATTCAAGGAGACCTTCATGGTCAGCGCCGCCACCGGCGACGGCCTCGACAAATTGCGCGAGCGCCTCGGCCGGATGATGCCCCCGGGCCCATGGCTGTATCCCGAAGACCAGATCACCGATGCGCCGCTCCGCTCGCTGGCGGCCGAGATCACCCGCGAAAAGCTGTTCGAGCGCCTGCATGACGAATTGCCCTATCAGGCGACGGTCGAGACCGACCAGTGGAAGACGCTGCCGGACGGGTCAGTGCGCATCGAGCAGACCATTTTCGTCACGCGCGATTCCCACAAGAAGATCGTCATCGGCGAGGGCGGCCGAACCATCAA
>JBEKSH010000387.1:0-4154 GCA_049517235.1 Roseiarcus sp.
CAAGGAACAGCTCGGCCGCCTCGACATGGATCAGCGGACTATAGAAATGGTCGCGGAACAGCCGCACGACCTGTTCGCCCTCGCCCTGGCGCATCAGGCCGTGATCGACGAAGACGCAGGTGAGCTGATCGCCGATCGCCTCGTGAATGAGCACGGCGGCGACCGCCGAATCCACCCCGCCCGACAGGCCGCAAATCACCCTGCCTCCGCCGACCCGGCGGCGGATCGCCTCGCGCGCCTCGGCGCGAAACGCCGCCATCGTCCAGTCGCTTTTCAGCCCGGCGACCTTATGCACGAAATTGGCGATCAGCCGGGCCCCGTCGGGCGTGTGGACCACCTCCGGATGGAACATCAGCCCATAATAGCGGCGCGCCTCGTCGGCGATCAGCGCATGAGGCGCATTCGGCGAAACGCCGATCGTCTTGAAGCCTTCGGGCAGCCGCGTGATGCGATCGCCATGGCTCATCCAGACGGGATGCTGCGAGCCCGCCCGCCAGACGCCCGCCAGCAAGGGGCTCGCGCCCTCCACCGTGACTTCGGCCCGGCCGAATTCGCGATGGTGGCCGCTCTCGACGCCGCCGCCCAGCTGCGCCGCCATCGTCATCTGGCCGTAGCAAATGCCGAGCACCGGCACGCCCGACTCGAAGATCGCCGCGGGGGCGCGCGGACTGCCTTCGTCGGGCACCGAGGCCGGCCCGCCCGAAAGGATCACCGCCTTGGGCTGCAATTCCGCAAAGGCCCGCGCGGCGTTCTGGAAAGGCGCAATCTCGCAATAGACGCCCGCCTCGCGCACCCGCCTGGCGATCAATTGCGTGACCTGGCTGCCGAAATCGACGATCAGCAGCTTGTCACGCGGCGTCTCGTCCTGGCGCGCGGCCGCGCCATCGGACTTTGTTGAAACTGGCTCGTCGCGCGCTGTCATCGGGCGTCCCACCGCATAAGGTTCGATTAGGCAAAACCGCGACAAGGCGCAACCTCCCTGTGAGAAAGCCTCCGGTAAACGGAAATTAACCGGTGTTTGAACGATTGGATTGAGGGTCACACAACGCCGACCGCCTAGATTTCCACCTGGAGCGCGAATCTCTTGGGTTCGCGCGAGGCGGGAGCCGGCGATGTTGCTGCGATTGAATCCGGGCGATTTTGGAAGCCTGTTTTCCGAAGGGATCGAGCCGGAACCCGCCTCGCCGCCCGCCGCGCGCCGCTTGCGCCGCCAGGCGGCGCTTCGTGAAAACCTCGCCGTCAGGGCGCAACGGTTGATGCGGGTCGTCGTGGGCTTCGTGCAGCCGAAGCGCGTCGCCGATCTGCCGGCGACCTTCGATCTGCTGCTTCGCGAACGGCTGGTCAGGCCGGCGCGCCTGCCCGACCCGCGCATCGCCTTGTCGTCGGCGGACGGCCTGGCGGGCCTCGCCTCCGATCTGGCGCCGGCGGCGATGATCGAGGCTTACGGCAAAGGTCTTTCGCCAAGCGCCTGTCTCGGGCCCATCGCTTGGCATTCGCGCGCGCGCCGTTTTGTCGCCTCGCCCGCCGACATCGCGATGGAATTCGATCGCCCGATGGAGGGCGCCGAGCCAGACTGGGCCGTGACCTTCGATCGCGACGTCGATTTCGTGCTCGCGCAAAGCGGGCGCCCGCCCGACCATTCCGCGATCATGCCGGCCCGCCTGCTGAGCAGCTTTGCGGAATTGTTCGACGCCGGCTTTGCTCATTCCTTCGAAGTGCGCGATGCGCTCGGGCAAGCGATCGGCGGCGGGTTCGGCGTCGCGGTCGGCGGCGTCTTCGTGCTCGAGGGCGCATTCGAATTCGTCTGCGGCGCGGCGAGACGCGGCCTGTCGCATCTGGCCCTTCGCCTCAACGAATGGAATTTCGCGCTTGTCGAATGCGCGCCCGGCGCCGCGTGGCTCAGCGCCGACGTCTTTCGCGCGATGCCGCGCGAAGACTATCTGGCGCTGCTCGCCCGGCGCATGGGCGACGAAAGAATCGGACGATGGCGCAACGACGCCGTCGTCAAGCCGCCGCCGTCGCCCGAGGGGCGGCGTTTGGCCGCGTGAGGCGGCACGCCTCTCAGGCCGCCGTCGCAGCGCTCTGGTCGAGCGGCAATTTCGCGAGCGCCCGCGCGAAGCGGTCGAACATCTCGTCGATCTCGTAGCTCTCGATGACCAGCGGCGGGCAAAAGGCGATGATGTCGCCGATCGCGCGGATGATCAGGCCCTCCTCCTGCGCAAGCTCGGCAAGGCGCGCGCCGACCGCGCCAGCTTGAGCGAAGCCCGCCTTGGTCGCCTTGTCCGCGACAAACTCCAGAGCGCCGATCAGGCCGATTCCGCGCGCTTCGCCAACGTAAGGGTGCGCCGCAAAGCCCTGCAGGCGCGCCTGGAAATGCGGGCTCAGGCGCGCCGCACGTTCGACGAGGCCGCGCTCCTCGATGATGTCGAGATTCTCCATCGCCACGGCGGTGGCGACGGGATGGCCGCTGGCGGTGAAGCCATGCGCGAACACGCCGATCTTCTCCGAATTTTCCGCGAGCGCCTGATAGATCGCGTCGGTGAACACCAGCGCCGAAAGCGGGATGTAAGATGAGGTCAGCGCCTTCGAGACGACGAGAATATCCGGCGTGATGCCATAGGTTTGCGAGCCGAACATCCGCCCGGTGCGGCCAAAGCCGGTGATCACTTCGTCGGCGACGACGAGAACGTCGTGGCGCCGGCAGACCGCCTGAATCTTCTCCCAATAGCTGCGCGGCGGCAGGATGACGCCGCCGGCGCCCATCAACGGCTCGCCGAAAAACGCCGCCACCGTCTGCGGCCCCTCGGCGACGATCATGTCCTCGAGCTCGGCCGCCAGCCGGCTCGCGAAATCCTCTTCGCTTTCGCCCGGCGCCGCGAAACGCCAGTGATGCGGACAGGAAACATGGCGCATCATTGGCAACGGCAGATCGAAATCGCGTTGGTACGCGGGCAGGCCGGTCAGGCTCGCCGAGGCGATGGTAACCCCGTGATAGGCGCGCTGGCGCGAGATGATCTTCTTCTTTAGCGGCCGCCCCAGCGCGTTGTTGTAGTACCAGATCATCTTGATCGCGAAATCGTTGGCTTCCGAGCCCGATGAAGTGAAATGCGCCTTGGACATCGCGCCCGGCGCCATGCGCACCAGCCGCTCGGCGAGCGCGATCGCCGCGGGGTGCGATTTATGCGAGAACGAGTGGTAGAAGGGCAGCTTGCGCATTTGCGCCGCCGCCGCCTGCACCAGCCGCTCCTCGCCGAAGCCGACCGCGACGCTCCACAAGCCCGCCAGGCCCTCGATATATTCCTTGCCCTGATCGTCGAAGACATAGACGCCTTTCCCGCGCTCGATGATCGTCGGGCCGATCGCCTCGTGGCGGCGCGCATTGGTGGCGGGATGGAAATAATAGGCGATGTCGCGCGCGGCGAGGGAGTTGGGATGGGCGGTCACGAGCGGGGAGCTCCGGGGGTTGGAAACGCAGACTATACCCTATCTTGAAATCGCGCCGCCTGCGCGACGGCTTTGAACCCATCTGCGCGGCGCCGCATCCCCAAAGGCGCGCCTCGGGGACCTCCAAATAAATATTTGGAATGACGCCTGAAAACGCGTTGGCGACAAGGCGCCTTGAGTCAGGATCGTTGAAATCGCAAGGGAATTTGAATCGGCCTCCAAGGATTTTGCAAGCTTTTCCAAATTTTTCTTTGGCGGAAAAGTGAGATATCAACGGGTTGCGGTCGAAAAAATTTGGAATCGCGTTTTTTTGGCTCGGCGGGGGTTCTTCTCAAGATCGGGCGCGTGACGGCAAGGCGATATCGAAAAATAATAGCACGATTCTTGATTTTCAGAAAGAGGTTGTTCGAATATTTTGATGAAGGCAAGGCCGCCCGAATGCGAAGCTCTCTCTCCCGCGTGCGGGCCGGGGGCGCATGAACCTCGCGCGAGCAAACCACGCACTCCACACTTATGTCCGTATTTCATTGGTATTTTGTTGGAGGTGTGTGCTCCGTAATCGAAAGAAGGGAAATAAGTCGTGTCGCATTAACGAAAGAGGCGCCATCGCCGTCATTCCGCCCAAGGCCAATCGATCGAACCCAATCGCCTGCGACTTCGAAATGTACAAATGGCGTCATCTCATCGAAAACTTCTTCTGCAAACTCAAG
>JBEKSH010000388.1:0-4151 GCA_049517235.1 Roseiarcus sp.
TCGGCGCCCGCGAGAGAGCGCGCCCATGAGGCGGTCGGCGCCGCGTCCAGCGTGCGCAGGCCGATCAGGTGGCAGATCGCAAACACCAGATCGGCGCGGTTCATCGTATAGAAATGCAGCTCCTTGACGCCGCGGTCGATCAGATCCACGACCTGTTCGGCGCAGACCGCCGCCGCGACGAGGCGCCGCGTCACCGGATCGTCGTCGAGCCCCTCGAAACGTTCGGCGAGCCAGGCGGGCACGCTGGCGCCGGCGCGCCTGGCGAAGCCGGCGGTCTGCTTGAAATTCTGCACCGGCACGATTCCCGGCACGATCGGAATGTTGATTCCCGCCGCCGCCGCGACGTCGAGAAAGCGCAAGTAGACGCTGTTGTCGAAAAAGAACTGGGTGATCGCCCGGTCGGCGCCGGCGTCGACCTTGCGCTTCAACAATTCGATGTCGTGCAGCAGGTTCGGGCTCTGCGGATGCTTTTCCGGGTAAGTCGCGACCGACACTTCGATGTCGCCGATCGCCTTGATGCCGGCGACGAGCTCGGCGGTCGACTGGTAGCCGTTTTCGGTCGGCCGGTAGGGCGCGCCGGCGCCGGCCGGCGGATCGCCGCGCAGCGCCACGATATGCTGGACGCCCGCCTCGGCGTAGCCGCGGATGACCTCGTCGATCTCGGCGCGCGCGGCGCCGACGCAGGTCAGATGCGCCGCCGGCTTCAGCGCCGTCTCGCGCGCGATGCGCGCGACCGTCGCATGCGTGCGCTCGCGCGTCGTGCCGCCGGCGCCGTAGGTCACTGAAACGAATTCGGGCCGCAGCGGCTCCAGCCGGGCGATCGCCTCCCACAGGTTCCTTTCCATCTCCTCGGTCTTGGGCGGAAAGAATTCGAACGAGACGCGGACCGGCGCGCCGGACCGGCTGAGGCGAACGGGGCTGACGGTCATTCAGGCGATCTCCGCAGTGTGGCGCGTCGGCGTCCCGGCCGGCGGCTCGGAAGTGAGGAAGCGCGTGTCCTTGGCGAGCCAGATTGCCACCGTCAGCTTGCCCGGCTCGCCGGGGGCGGGGAGAATCTGGTGGGTCTGCGCCGAGGAAAGGCCGGCGTCGGTCAGGAAGGCCTCGACTTCGCGAATGGTGAAGCCGAGGTGGCGATGGGCGTAGTCCTCGCGCAAGAATTCCTGGTCGTGCGCGATGAAATCGACGACGATCAAGCGGCCCCCGGGCCTAAGCGCCCGCGCCGCCTCGACGATCGCCCGCGCGGGATCGTCGAGGAAATGCAGCACCTGGTGGATGATCACCAGGTCATAGGCGTCGCGCTCGACGGGCGGCGCGTAAATGTCGCCCTGCCGCAATTGCACGTTGTGCAGGCCGCTCTGGTCGATGCGCGAGCGCGCCAGCGAAAGCATCGCCAGGCTCTGGTCGACGCCGACCGCGCGTTCGGCGAGCGGCGCGGCGAGTTCGAGCATCCGCCCGGTGCCGGTGCCGAGATCGAGCAAAGCGCGGAAAGGCTTTTGCCCGATCATCGCCATCACGGCGGCCTCGACGCGCTCCTCGGGCGCATGCAGCGCGCGGATGCTGTCCCAGTCGGCGGCGCGCTGCGCGAAATAGGCGGCGGCCTGGCGGCGCCGCGCTTCGCGCGTCATCGCGAGGCGCGCGCGGTCGGCGACCAGCAGCGGATCGGCGGGATCGAGGCGCGCGATCAGGTCGCGCGCCAGCGCGCCGCCGGCGCCGCGCGGCGAAACGCCGTCGGCGAGCCGGAAGAACGCCCAGGCGCCTTCGCGCTGGCGCTCGGCCAGCCCGGCCTCGACCAGCAGCTTGAGATGGCGCGAGACGCGCGGCTGCGACTGGCCGAGGATCGCGACCAGTTCGCTGACCGTCAGCTCGGCCTCGCCGATCAGGGCGAGCAGCCGCAGCCGGGTGATTTCGCCCGCCGCCTCGAGCCCCGCCAGCAGGCTTTCGACCCCCACCCGCCCCGCCTCCTGAACCGTGTATGATGCACTAGACATAAATATATGTTTATATATTATTGATAATCGTCGCAACCTCAAAATGGTGGCGGGGCGGTTGGGGGGAAATCGGGCGCGGCGCGGCGGGGCGGGCTCGACGCGACGGCTTGGCGGGAGCCGGCGCATGGCTCTATAAGGCGCGCTGTCCGCCAAGGCGGCGCCTGTTGTTCAAACCGGAAAGATTGCAACCCATGAAGATCACCACGCTCGCCGCCGCCGCGGCGATGACCGCCTTGCTGATGGGCGGCGCCGCCTTCGCCCAGACCTACGCTCCGGCGCCCGCCGAGCCCGCCCCCGCCGCGGCCCCCGCCGCCCCAGCGGCCGCGCCGGCGCCCGCCGTCCATTCGGCCAAGTCCGTCGAATGCTCGAAGGAGGCCGACGCCAAGGGCCTGCACGGCGAACCGCGCCGCAAGTTCCGCGCCGAGTGCAAGAAGGGCAAGTGATCGCCGCAACGCCGACCCTTCGGCGCGGTTAGGACTAGGGCTTGGCGCCAACCCCGCGAGACCATGCGCAGGAGGAGATCGTCGCGGCGTTCGCCACGCTGCGCGACTTCTTCCGCTACGCGGTCAGCCGGTTCAACGCCGCCGGCCTCGCCTTCGGCCACGGGACGACCAATTCCGTCGACGAGGCGGCGTTCCTGCTGCTGGAGGCGCTAAGCCTGCCGATCGATACGCTCGACCCGTTCCTCGACGCGCGCCTCACCCATGACGAGCGCGTCCGCGTGCTGGCGCTGATCGAAGCGCGCGCGATCTCGCGCAAGCCCGCCGCCTATCTGGTCAACCGCGCCTATATCCAGGGCGAGCCGTTCTATGTCGACGAGCGCGTCATCGTGCCGCGCAGCTTCATCGGCGAACTGCTGTTCGGCGGCTTGGTCGGCGAAGGCGCGCCGATCGGCGACCCCGCGGACATCGCCAGCGTGCTCGACCTCTGCGCGGGCGGCGGCTCGCTGGCGATCCTCGCCGCGCGGGTCTTTCCCAACGCTGAGGTCGACGCCGTCGACCTGTCGGCGGACGCGCTGGCGGTCGCCCGGCGCAACGTCGAGGCGCATGATCTTGGCGCGCGCGTCCATCTCTTCGAGGGCGACCTGTTCGCGCCGCTCGGCGCGAGGCGCTACGACGTCATCCTGGCCAACCCGCCCTATGTCGAGACGGCGGCGATGGCGGCGTTCCCGCCCGAATTCGCCGCCGAGCCGCCGCTGGCCCATGACGGGGGCGCCGACGGCCTGGCGATCGTCCGCCGCATCCTGCGCGAGGCGCCGGAGCACCTGAACGAAGGCGGCGCGCTGGTCTGCGAAATCGGCCGCGGCCGCGCGCGGCTGGAGGCGGAATTCCCCGCCCTGCCGCTGCTGTGGCTGGACACGCAGGAGAGCGAGGGCGAGGTGTTTTTCGCCCGCGCCGCCGATCTCGCCGCGCCGGCGCGCCGGCGCAAGCGCCGGTAGGGCGCGCGCAATCCGTAGTCGAACCGGCCGAACGGATTGACTATCCAGTCATGGACGGGCTTGTCCCGTCCATCCCAAGGCGAATGCGCAGCATTCGTTCGCCATGTCTTCTCCGGCAAACGCGGTGTTCGCGTGGATGGCCGGCACAAGGCCGGCCATAACGAGGCGAACGCAATCGTCCGTCGGCCGCCCGCTTCGTCGGGCCATCTGTCTCCGCAAGGGGGGGGAAGGGAGCTTTCGGCGCGCCCGCCTGTTTTGAGACTATTTGGAATTTCCTTGCTTTGCGCGAAAAAACGCGAAATCGGCAAATCGCGGCCTTGGCGGGCTTTTGAAAAGGTTCATCAATTTCCAAACGCCTGCAACTTTTCGCAAACTTTTATTTGGGCGAATCGTGGGATTTCAAAGGGTTGCGCGCGAAAAAATTTGGAAACTGCGTTTTTGGCGAAAGCGCTCTCCAAAACCTCCTGAAAAACAGGATCGCCGACAATCGGCCTTTCGTCAATCTTTTGTTGCGCGAACCCGCTCCCCTTTTCCCGCTTCGCGGGAGAAGGCGTCATGCGCAGCATGACGGATGAGGGCGGTCGTGCAAAGCGCGACGGCTTAGCGGCTGCTCCCGGCGCCAGCGCCACGCAGCCATCGTTCGCAGGAAGGCCATTCTTTTCACCCTGGCGGGTTTGTCAACGATCGCCCTGCGGGCGACCGCCGCAGGCGGCGCGCTTCGCGCG
>JBEKSH010000389.1:0-4150 GCA_049517235.1 Roseiarcus sp.
GTCCCAGCCCTTTCGCCCGGTAGAGGGCGGCATCGGCCTGCTCGACCCATGCGGACGCCGATTTCTCCTCGCCCGCCGCCAGCAGCGCGACGCCCATGCTGACAGTCACCCTCTTCGACGGGCTGGCGGAATGCGGTATGTTCAGCGCTTCTACGGCAGCCCGTAGTCGCTCAGCGCTGCGGTGGCCGCCTTCGAGCGACTGAGCGGGCAAGACGAGAAGAAACTCTTCTCCGCCGTAACGGTAGACCTGATCGCCGCCGCGGCAGCCATTGGCGAGCGCGCGGGCGACGCTTCGCAAGACCTCGTCGCCGGCAAGGTGTCCATAGGTGTCATTGAACAGCTTGAAATGGTCGACGTCGCACATCACGGCGCAGTATCGCTCCGAATAGCGCTCGACCCGCGCTGACAAGAGTTCGAGATCTTCGGCGAGCTTGCGACGGCTCCCGAGCTGGGTCAGCGGGTCGATCCGCGTCTGGGCGAAGAGCTTGCGATTGAGCAGTTCCAGCTCGGATTGTTGCGCCGCGAGTCGCCGGTACAGGTCCGTGATGCGCGCCGCCACGACGAGTCTCGCCGACAGTTCCTCTGGATCGAGCGGCTTGATGAGGTAATCGTCCGCCCCCGCGTTCATGCCATCCATTATGCGGGCCCTGTCGTTGAACGAAGTTAGGAAGATGAAATAGGGATACCCGGCCCCGGGGGCCGCGCGGATGCGTCTGCAAAGCTCGAGTCCGTCCATCAAGGGCATGGACCGGTCGCTGATGACGGCATCCACGTCGGTCTCTTGGAACAGCCGCCATGCTTCCTGACCGTCTCGCGACGACACGCATTCGTGCCCGAGCTGCGAAATCGCGGCTTCGAGGATCAGCCGGGAGGCTTTGTCATCTTCAGCGATAAGGATGCGCATCGCTCAAGCCGCCAGCGAATAGCTGAGGAGCGCCGCCCGCACGCGCTCGAATTCGTCGCCGAGATCGGAGACGCGGGCTGGAGCAGCTTCGAGATCACCCGCCTCCGCTCGCGCCTGCACTTCCGAGCAGATCGCCGCCATGCCGCGGGCGCCCAGATTGGCCGCGCTGCCCTTCATCGCGTGAGCAAGGCGCGCCAGCCGCGATGCATCTTCCCTGAGCATGGCGTCCCTGAGGTCTTCGAGGCGGGGCGGCGTGTCCTTAAGAAAGAGGTCCGCCACGTTCTTCAGGAGGCCCGGCGTCGTTTTCTCCAGCCCGCGAAGCTTGTCGAGCACGGAGCGATCCAGAGGGTCGTCGCTTGCCTCGACATCCGGCGCGCCCGTGCGATGTCGTGGCGTGATAGGGACCCATCGTTCCAATGCGGTTGCGAGTTCCTCCGGGTTGATCGGTTTGGTGACGTAGTCGTCCATCCCCGCCGCCAAACTTCTTGCGCGCGCATCGGTCACGACGTCCGCCGTAAGGGCGATGATGGGTATGTGTCCGCGACCCCCTTCGCGGGCTCTTATCTGCCGGGCCGCCGCGTAGCCATCCATCTCCGGCATCTGGCAATCCATGAGGATCGCTGCATATTGCGCGCGTGCGGCCGCTTCGACGGCCTCAATGCCGTTGGCCGCGACATCCGCCGAATATCCGAGACTTGCGAGGACTCCCATAGCGACCTGCTGATTGACGACGTTGTCTTCCGCGATAAGGATGCGGATGTCCCGGCGTTGTTCCAAGAGACCTGCGTGCCGCTCCATGGCGGCCGAGGAATCGACTTGGACAAACGCGCCCTCGAAGGCGCGGAGAGCCATCACGCGCGCCAGGCAGTCGTACAGCTCCAATTGGCGCGCCGGCTTGGTCAGACAGGCGTCAACCCCCGCTTCCCGGCTTGCCAACGCCAGGCCGTGGTCGCCGATCGAGCTCAGAACGATCAGCCGGACATCGGCGATTGCCGGGTCCGCCTTGATCTCGCGAGCGAGCTCCAGACCATCCATCTCCGGCATCTGCATGTCGAGAATCGCGACATCGTAACGTTCTCCGCGCGCCGCGGCGGCGCGCAACAGCTCAAGCGCGCGGGGGCCGGACTCCGCGCTGCCATTCCGCATGCCCCATCCGATGATGTGCTGGTGCAGGATGGTCCGGTTCACCGCATTGTCGTCCACAGCGAGGACGCGCGTTCCGACCAGCCGGGCGCGTTGCGGCATCGACGCGGAGGCTTCCATGAGCGGCACGGTAAACCAGAAGGTGCTGCCCTTGCCCGGCTCGCTCTCGACGCCGATCTCGCCGCCCATGAGCTTGGCCAGCTTGGAGGAGATCGCCAGCCCGAGCCCAGTCCCGCCATATTTCCTCGTCGTGGAAAGGTCGCCTTGCGCGAAGGCTTCGAAAATCCTCGATGTCTGGTCGGGCGAGAGTCCGATCCCCGTGTCGGAGACTTCAAAGCGGATCGTCGTCCGGCCTTCGGCGTCGGCCTGCCGCTTGGCTCGTATGACGATCTCACCCCGTTCGGTAAACTTCACGGCGTTGGAGGCGAAGTTGATCAGGACCTGCCGCAGGCGAAAAGGATCGCCGCGAAGCCGCTGCGGGAGTTCATGCTCGATCAGGCTCGCCAATTCCAGGCCCTTTGAGGCCGCGCGCACGGCAATCATGCCTGTGACGCTCTCGACGATGTCGTAGAGATCGAAGTCCATGACCTCCAGCTCGACCTTTCCGGCCTCGATCTTCGAGAAATCCAGGATGTCGTTGATGACGCCCAGCAGCGTCTCTCCGGACTGCCGCGCCGTCTCGGCATAGCTGCGCTGCTGCGCGGAAAGGTCCGTCGTTAGCAGAAGGCCAGTCATTCCGATCACGCCGTTCAGCGGCGTTCGGATCTCATGGCTCATCGTGGCGAGGAACTGAGCTTTTGCCTGGCCCGCGGCCTCGGCGTCCGCCTTGGCTTTGCGAAGGTGTCCGAGCACCACCGCCATCGGCAGGCTCGATAGCACGACGGCTACGAGGAAGAGCTGCAAGCCCTGAATGCGCTCGGCCACCCCTTCGCCAGGAGGGACCAGCGCGACGATCGCGCCCTGACCCTGAACAGTGAACCACACGCCAATCACCGTGAGCGCGATCGCCCCGGCGGTGGAGCCCAATAGCCCGCTGCCCCACGTGACCAAGAGCAGAACCGGGAATATCAGGAACAGCAACTCGCCGTCGGTCTGTCGCAAGATGAGGAATGCAACGGCGCCCAAGATGCTGTTGACGAAAAGCGCCCTCAGCAAGGCCTCGCGGGTGAGCTCATTGTGTCGCAGGTCCGGGTCAGTCCAGCTCAGGAGGAAGGGCGTCACGATGACCAGCCCGAGCGATGAGGCCAAATACCGCGTGATCCAGCCCTCGACGAAAGGCGCCCCTTCGGTATGTGTGAGCAGTCCGGCTCCGAGGACCGAGCTGACGACGGGCACGATCAGGCAAACGAGGAAGATACGCGCAAGCTGCCCGCCGGCGAACAGTGGCGGCCTGACTCCGCCGGACAGATGGACAGCCGTCGCCGCGAGCAGGATCTCAGCCAGATCGCACAGCGCGAGCGGCAGGGGCGGGCCATTGCCGAAGAGGAATATGGCGATGGAGTCCGCGACGCCGGCCCCGATGAGAAGGATCGGCCACGCCAGGGGCCGGTGGCGTAGCAGCGCTGTCAGGGCAATCGCGTTCGCGAACCAAATTGGGGTGTTTGTGCCGAAGCTGGAGATCGCTACCGCCGCGACAACAAGATAGGCTAGCGCTACCGTCGTCGCCACGGCGACGAGCTTCAACTTGTGGGCTGGATTTCGACGGGATGCGTTCAAGGCGTCCGTGATTCTGTTGCTCATTCGTCACCAACCGTCTTTTCGCTATACTGGCGGAATCCTAAGCCGCGGTAAGAGAGAACAATCAAAATCTAATGTTCCTCATCGTCATTTCGCGCCCGCGCCATTGGCCGGGTAAGACGAGAATCGGCGCGCAGCCGCGATCGGACCGCTCTGGAGATCGCCGAACTGCATCAGGATTCGTCGAGGCTGCAACCTGAAGCCCGGCGGCGCCCAATCATCCCGCTAGATCAGATGTCAAAATCGAATATGATTAAGATTGGCTCGCCGCCAAAGGCTGAGCGTTACTGTCTGATAGTGCGCCGCGCGTACACGTGACAGCGGTCATTTTGCGGCCTTGCGCGCCGCCGAAGCCGACCAAATCAG
>JBEKSH010000390.1:0-4146 GCA_049517235.1 Roseiarcus sp.
AATAGCCGTCCGTGCGCGAATCGCGCCAAATTCCCAGATAAATTCCCAGCTAGCTGGGAATTTGACCCGCGCAGACCGGTTCGCGCAGACTGCGTCCACCGCCAAGGTTTAGCGTAATTATCGTAAAGCATTAATTTTGCGATGTTTGTCTTGCCCTAATAGTCGCCCTAACTTCGCTCGGCGCTAGGCCCCATCGCGGGTGGCGCCGATACTGTGGCAGGCGCAACGATGTCGGCGCGAGCCCGTGCGGGGGCGCCGCTCGTAATTGAAGCTCTGACCTTTTTTTTTCGCCCGCGAAGGCATGGCCGATCGCGGCCTTGGCTATCGCGTCGACCTCTGGACGGCGGATCACGCGTCGATCCTCGAGGCTGTCGCAACCGCAAACCATCTGAACGTCGGGCGGGCGGCTTGCCTCGCGGCCGTTGAGACGTGGCCCGGTCAGCCCTTGACCTTGCGCGGGGCCGCATGGATTTCGGAGGCATCGAAGCAACGCCGCTGAACCGCGGGGCGCTGGCGCAGGCTTGAAGTCGTTGCTGTTCGTTAACCGCCTCGTCAGGGCTGAATCAAGCCGACAGTCAGGTTTTTGCGGCATTCTCCGAATATGGTTGAGAGTGATATGGAACTCCCCACGTTTGCGCCCCGCCGAACGGCGGATCGCTTGGAGTTTTATGTGCTTATCAGGTGGCCGAATGGGGCGGAGGCGCGCATCAATCACTTTGGAAATTGGCAAGACGCGCAAGGGTGGATTGTTCGCGAATCCGCAAATTGGCTCCGAATCCGCACTCAGATGCGACCGCGCCCGAAATCAAATGAAAGTGAAAAACCGATAGTTCCCCGCGCGGCTCGCACTCAGATATTGCGGGCCGCCTAGCTGGAACGAAATGGGCGCCCGCACGAGGCCCGATCGACTCGCTGTCCGCCCGATGGTTGAGCGGCGGCTCGCCTTTAGGGCTTCGGGGCATTGTTGCCGGCAGACTCCCGTAAGCCCTTCAAAGTCTCAACGATAAAGATTTCGGCCTTCACGCGCGAAGCAAAAAAACTGCTCGCGGACAATTTCCCCGCCGGCTTTGATCACGGCCTTGTAGGGCAGTTCTTCGGTCGGGGTTTCGACGATCTCTCCGGTTGCCTCCGCCATTGCTCCGCTCCATGTTTTCCGCAAAGCATATCGGAAGCAGACGACGCGCGCGAGGCTGGCGTCAACCGCAGTCCGCGGGACGGGCCGTCAATCGCCGCCTAGTCTTTTTTCTGGCTATCCGAATGGCCGATGGGCGCGCCGCTGGAGGCGGCCTTCGTAATAAAGCCGCCAAGCGCCTCGCGAAACCAGTCGGCGCTCTGAAGCCCATCGGCGAACCAGGCGCGCATGAACCCTTCGGGCGAAAACTTCTCCGCTTCGGCCATCAGCCTTTTTTCGACCTCGGCAAGCACGGCCGCCTGCATCGGCTGGACATCGGGAAGTCCCACGAACTGTCTCGCCTCCAACGGCGTGCATTCGATATCAATCGTCACTTTCATCTTTGAGCAAGTCCCCGGCAGGGCGGCGTCGGTCCGACAAGCCGCCCGTTTCCTTCTAACACTCGTGAGGGCGTTGTCACGCGGCATTGGACCTGAGCCCCGTCCGGACGAGGCCGAACGCGGCGCCGACCGCCGCGCACGGGCCCAGGCCCGACGCCGGCCGCTTACTCCAAGAAGCCCGCGGCGGGCGCATAGGCCAGAGCGTGGGCGTCGGCGACCGGCTTGCAGGTGATCCGGCCGTCGTGAACGTTGAGGCCGTCGCGCAGGTGAACGTCGTCCTTCAGCGCCTGCTTCCAGCCTTTGTCGGCGAGGGCCAGCGCGAAAGGCAGGGTGGCGTTGTTGAGGGCGAAGGTCGAGGTCCGCGCGACCGCGCCGGGCATATTGGCGACGCAATAATGCACGATGCCGTCGACGACGTAAGTCGGGTGGGAATGGGTCGTCGCCTTCGACGTCTCGCAGCAGCCGCCTTGATCGATCGCGACGTCGACGATGACCGCGCCCGGCTTCATCGTCGCCAGCATCGCCCGCGTGACGAGCTTGGGGGCGGCCGCGCCGGGCACGAGAACCGTCCCGATCAGCAAATCGGCGCGCTTGACAAGCTCCTCGATCGCCGCGCGCGTCGAGAAAATCGTGCGAACGCCGGTGCCGAACTGCGCGGAGAGGCGACGCAACGCCTCGGCGGAGCGGTCGACGACGGTGACATTGGCGCCCATGCCGAGCGCAATCGTCGCCGCATGCGTGCCCGAGACGCCGCCGCCAAGAATGATGACTTCCGCAGCCGGCACGCCGGGCACGCCGCCAAGCAATATCCCGCGTCCGCCGGAAGCCTTTTCCAACGCGTGCGCGCCGACCTGCGGCGCGAGGCGTCCCGCGACCTCGGACATCGGCGTCAGCAGCGGCAGGCCGCCATAGGGCGAAGTGACGGTCTCATAGGCGATGCAGGTCGCCCCGCAAGCGACGAGATCCTCGGTCTGGGCGAGATCGGGCGCAAGATGCAGGTAGGTGAACAGGATCTGGCCGCGGCGCAGCTGCTTGCGCTCGGCGGCGAGCGGCTCCTTGACCTTCACGATCATCGCCGCGCGCGAGAAGATTTCGGCGGGGGTTTCGACAATCGTCGCGCCGGCCCGGACATATTCGGCGTCCGGCAGGCCCGATCCGACGCCCGCCGATTTTTCCACAAGCACCTGATGGCCGTGGTGCGTGAGCTCGGCCGCCGACGACGGCGTCAGACCGACGCGAAACTCATTGTCCTTGATTTCCCTGGGCACGCCGACCAGCATTTTCGCCTCCCGCGTTCGCTTCCGCCGATATTCCATTTTTTCCTGCGCCATGTCTTGCGAGTTTCAGGATAAAACTGTCAGGGGATGGCGGAATGGGCGGCAGGTATGTCAAAGCCGGAAACTCCGAGCGAACAGAAGATCAAGTCGACTCGATGATCGGGGCGCTGGACTGGCCGCGCGGCTTGGCAAGAAACGTTTCTTTCGCGACGCCAGGCCAACGGGCGGCGCGATCATAAGGGTTGCTAGCCGCACCGTTCGTCTGCGCCTATGCTGACGCGGGCCTGCTGATGAGTCTCGCATAGGCGCCTCAGCCAAGTCGCGCAACGGCTTTCAACAAGCATGAAAAAGGGGGGAGCGCCCTATGGTCGACTACATCGTCGTTGGCGCGGGGCCGGCGGGTTGCGCCGTCGCCGCACGGCTCGCGCAGGCATCCGAACAGGTCACGGTCGCGCTGCTCGAGACGGGTCCGGCCCGCGCTTCGATGTTTTCCGACATTCCCCTTGGAATCGCGGCGCTGGTGCCGCTGCGCTCACGGCGCAATTATGCCTACGAGACGATCCCGCAGCGCGAACTCAATGGACGGCGGGGCTATCAACCGCGCGGGCGCGGCCTCGGCGGCAGCAGCCTCATCAACGCGATGATCTACACCCGCGGCCAGCCTGAGGACTACGACGGCTGGGCTGCGCTCGGTTGCGCCGGCTGGGGCTGGGCGGACGTCCTGCCCTATTTCAAGCGCTCGGAAGACAATGCGCGCGGCGCCGATGCGTGGCATGGCGTCGGCGGTCCCCTGCGCGTCAGCGACCTGACCTACCGCAACCCGGCGACCGAGGCGTTTATCGAGGCCGCCGCGCAGGCCGGCTATAGGCGCAATGCGGATTTCAACGGCGAACGGCAGGAGGGCGTCGGCGCCTACCAGGTCTTCCAGAAGAACGGCCGTCGATACAACGCCGCGCGGGCCTACCTCCAGTCCGATCGACCGACGCCAAACCTTCAGGTGATGGCCGATTGTCAGGTGCGTCGCATTCTGTTTGAAGGGCGTCGCGCCGTCGGCGTCGTCTATGGCCGGCGCGGGCAGGAGCAGACGCTCCGTGCTCGCCGCGAGATCATTCTCTCAGGCGGCGCCTTCGGCTCGCCGCAGCTCTTGATGCTCTCGGGCGTAGGGCCCGCCGACCATCTGCGGCAGCACGGCGTCACAATTGTCCACGATGCTCCCGAGGTTGGCTCGAACCTTCAGGATCACTGCGACTACACCGCCAACTTGCGCGCCGACGCCAAGGGACTTTTTGGCGTCACCGTTCCCGTTCTGCTCCGAGGGGTCGGCGAGCTCTTCCAATACCTCGCCAACGGGCGCGGA
>JBEKSH010000391.1:0-4141 GCA_049517235.1 Roseiarcus sp.
CGGCGGGCGCCGGCTATGGCGCGACGACCTACGATCTGAAGGGCGGCCTCGGCTCGGCGAGCGCCATCACCTCGCGCGGCTTCCTGGTCGGCGCGCTGGTCGCGGTCAACGCGGTCGGGCGCGCGACGCGCGGCTCCGGCCCGCATTTCTGGGCGGCGCCTTATGAACGCGACGGCGAGTTCGGCGGCCTCGGCGCGCCCGACAAGGCGCCGGCCGACGCGCTGGAGATGAAGGTCAAGGGCGACGCGCCCGCCAGCACCAATATCGCGATCGTCGCCACCGACGCGCGGCTGACCAAGGCGCAGATGAAGCGCGTGGCGGTCATGGCGCAGGACGGCGTCGCGCTGGCGCTGCGCCCGGCCCATGCGCCGATGGACGGCGACACGGTGTTCGCGGCGACCACCGCGCGCGCGGCGCGCGAGCCCGATCTGCGGGATCTGGCCGAAATCGGCATGCTCGCCGCCGAATGCCTGGCGCGGGCGATCGCGCGCGGCGTGTTCGAGGCGACGCCGCTGGCCAACGCGGTCGCGCCGCCGTCATGGAGCAAGCATTACGGCTGGTAGATCAGCCGAACCGCTCGGCGCGATAGGGTTTCGGATCGGTCAGCGGCGCTTCGCCCGTCATCAGTTGCGCGAGCAGCCGCCCGCTGACCGGCCCGAGCGTCAGGCCGAGATGCTGGTGGCCGAAAGCGAACCACAGGCCCTTGTGGCGCGGCGCGGCGCCGATCACCGGCAGCATGTCGGGCAGGCACGGCCGCCGCCCCAGCCAGGGCTGCGCGTCGCGCCGCTCGGCGAGCGGAAAGAATTCGCGCGCCAACGGCTCCAGCCGGTCGAGATGGGCGGACGAGGGCGGATCGTCGCGGCGCGCGAATTCCGCGCCGGTGGTCAGGCGGATTCCCCGCGCCATCGGCGTCAGCACATAGCCGAATTCGAGATCGAGAACCGGACGGTTGAGCATCGCGTTCCCGACCGCGCCGTAATGCATGTGATAGCCGCGCTTGACGCCGAGCGGCAGGCGATAGCCGAGCGCGCCGAAAACCTCCGACGACCACGGGCCGAGCGCGATCACCGCCTCGCGCGCCTGCAGCCGCCCTGCGTCCGTGGTCACCGCCCATCCCGCTCGGCAAGCTTCGAGCGAGCGCGCGTCGCCGGCCAGCAGGCGCCCGCCGCGCGCGATGAACAGGTCGGCATAGCCTCTCACCAGCGCGCCGGGATCGGGGGTGGTCGAGGGGGCGGTGAAATGGACGCCGCCGGCCGCGACATTTGTCAGGTGCGGCTCGAGCGCGACGAGTTGCGCGCGGTCGAGCAGGTCGGCGGCGATCCCGTAAGGCTTCAGCTCTTCGAGATCGGCGAGCGCCTTCCGGCGGCCGCGTTCGCTGCGGAACGCCTTGATCCAGCCGCCCTTGCGCAACAGCGCGCCGGCCCCCGCCGGCGCGGCGAAAGCCTCGTGCTCGGCGACGCTGCGCGCAACCAGCGGGCGCAACGCCGCGGCGCTCGCCAATCTCGGCCCCGGCGCCGAGGCGAGAAAATAGCGCCACAGCCACGGGCCGATCGCCGGCAGCGCGCCGTAGCGTATCTGCGCGCGCGGGTCGCGATTGAGCGCGGCCAGCGCGATCTCGCGCGGGTTTCTCGGAAACACATAGGGAAAAACCGCCTCGCTCTGGACGATCCCGGTATTGCCGAAGCTGGTTTCGCCCGCCGCGAGGCCGAGGCGATCGACGATCGCCACATCGCGGCCCCGCGCCTGCAGGTGCAGCGCAGCCGAGACGCCGACAATTCCCGCGCCAAGCACAACCACATCGGCTTTAACCACAGGCACGGGCCATTCTCCTCGGCGTCAGGCGCGCAGTTTGCATGGCGAGGCGGCGCCTCGGCAATGCGGCATTTGCGACGATCGTCGAAAACTCGAAATTCCCGGCGCGATCGTGTAGACCGGCTTTCCCTTCCCGCCGCTGGACTTCCCGATGATCCCTCGCTATTCCCGCCCCGAAATGGTCGCGATCTGGGCGCCGCAGACGCGTTTCCGCATCTGGTTCGAGATCGAGGCGCACGCCTGCGACGCGCTCGCCGAGCTCGGAATCATCCCCAAGGAGAGCGCCAGGGCGATCTGGGAGAAGGCGGGGCAAGTCGCCTTCGACGTCGACCGCATCGATGAAATCGAGCGCGTGACCAAGCATGACGTGATCGCCTTCCTCACCCATCTGGCGGAGTTCATCGGCCCCGAGGCGCGTTTCGTGCACCAGGGCATGACCTCTTCCGATGTGCTCGACACCTGCCTCGCCGTGCAATTGCAGCGCGCCAGCGACATTCTGATCGCCGACGTCGACGCGCTGCTCGCCGCGCTGAAGCGGCGGGCTTACGAATACAAGCTGACGCCGACGATCGGCCGCTCGCATGGCGTCCACGCCGAACCGACCACTTTCGGCCTGAAGCTCGCTCAAGGCTATGCGGAATTCTCGCGCGCCCGCGCCCGGCTGCTGGCGGCGCGCGCGGAAATTTCGACCTGCGCGATCTCCGGCGCGGTCGGCACTTTCGCCAATATCGATCCGCGCGTCGAAGAATATGTGGCTCGCAAGATGGGCCTGACGCCCGAGCCGATCTCGACCCAGGTGATTCCGCGCGACCGCCACGCGGCGTTTTTCGCGGCGCTTGGGGTGGTCGCCTCGTCGGTCGAGCGGCTCGCCGTCGAAATTCGCCATTTGCAACGCACCGAAGTGGCGGAGGCGGAAGAATGGTTTTCCGAGGGCCAGAAGGGCTCCTCCGCGATGCCGCACAAGCGCAATCCCGTCCTGGCCGAAAACCTCACCGGCCTCGCGCGGATGGTGCGCTCGGCGGTGACGCCGGCGATGGAAGACGTGGCTCTGTGGCACGAGCGCGATATTTCCCATTCCTCCGTCGAGCGGATGATCGGACCGGATGCGACGATCACGCTGGATTTCGCGCTCGCGCGCCTTGCCGGCGTCATCGACAAGCTGGTGGTCTACCCTGGTAATATGCGCAGGAATCTCGACCGCCTCGGTGGCCTCGTCCATTCGCAGCGCGTGCTCCTCGCCCTGACGCAAAAGGGCGTCTCGCGCGAAGACGCCTATGATCTGGTGCAGCGCAACGCGATGGCCGCGTGGCGCGGCGAGGGGGATTTTCTCGACCTGCTGAAGGCGGAC
The DNA here is from genome assembly GCA_049517235.1 of Roseiarcus sp. GTDB lineage: Bacteria > Pseudomonadota > Alphaproteobacteria > Rhizobiales > Beijerinckiaceae > Roseiarcus. The sequence continues at coordinate 3,161 of JBEKSH010000391.1, forward strand.
GCGGACGTGACGCGGGCGCTGACGCCGGGCGAACTGGAAGCGCTGTTCGACCTTGGCTACCATATGAAACAGGTCGATTTCATATTCGCGCGGGTGTTCGGCGAAGGTCGGACGTGACGCGCAACAAGGGAAAACTATGGACCTCGATCTCAAAGGCAAGGCGGCGATCGTGACCGGCGGCAGCCGCGGCATCGGCAAGGCGATCGCGTTTGAACTCGCCCGGGAAGGCGCCGAAGTCGCCATCGTCGCGCGTAGCGCGGCGGCGCTCGAAGCCTCCGCCGCGCAGATATCGCGAGAGGTCGGGCGCGCGATCAAGGCTGTTCCCGCCGACACCGGCGACGACGCATCGGTCAAGGCGATGGTCGCGGCTGTATTGTCCGCGTTCGGGCGCGTCGACATTCTGGTGAACTGCGCTGCGCAGCCGGCCGGCCAGTCACGGCCGCCGACGCTGGCGCAAATCACCACCGAGGATCTATGGGCCGACGTCAACGTCAAGGTGATGGGCTATATCCGCACGGCGCGCGAGGTCGCCCCCGCAATGGCCGAGCGGGGCGGCGGCCGCATCATCAACATCAGCGGACTGGCGGCGCGATCGACCGGCAGCATTATCGGCTCGATCCGCAATGTCAGCGTGGCGGCGCTCACCAAGAACCTCGCCGAGGAACTCGGAGCGCAAGGCATTACCGCGGTATGCGTGCATCCCGGTCTCACTCGCACGGAAAAGACGCCAGAGGTCGTCGAGCGGCGGGCGGCGGCGCAAGGCGTGAGCGCCGCCGACATTGAAAAGCAGATGGCCGGCTTGAATCTCGTCGGCAAATTGATCGCCGCCGAAGAAATCGCCCAGATCGTGGCGTTCCTCGCCTCGCCGAGGTCGATCGCCATCAACGGCGACGTGATCGCGGCCGGCGGAGGAACGCGCGGCGCGATCTATTACTGACCCGCCCTTCGGGCGACGGCCGTCCTGTCGGCGCAAACGCTCGT
>JBEKSH010000392.1:0-8454 GCA_049517235.1 Roseiarcus sp.
CAGCGAACCGCGCATCATCGCCGTGGCCTTGGCGAGCGGCCCGATGGTGATGATCAATGCGGCGACCGGCTTTCGCCGGGTCGATCTCGCAAAGATTGCGTTGGCGCGTTCGTTCGGCGCCAACACGCTTCAGATTTTCACCAAGATCCGCATCCCAATGGCGATGCCGATGATTATTGTCGGCCTGATGGTCGGGTCCATCTTCGGGCTGCTGACGACGGTCGGCGCGGAGATGGTCGGCGGCGCGGAGGGCTTGGGCAATCGCCTGACATACTATTCGTCGCTGATCAGGATGCCGCAGTTTTTCGCGATCATCTTGATTCTGGCGATCATCGGCATTTCGATTTACATCTTCTTCTTCTGGCTCGGAAAGAAATGGGCCAGTTGGGAGGCATAGACGTCGGAGGAGAAGGCGGTCTCGATCGCAAATCCTCATGCGCGTCGACAAAACGGGGTGGACTCAACAAGGGAGGAAAGCCATGGGTAATATAGCGGGCCAGAGATTGGCGATCGACCGAAGGCGTCTACTGGCGCTGACGGCGTCAGGCGTTTCGGCTGTCGCACTCGGTGGTCTAGGGGGAATTCGCGGCGCGTTCGCGGCCGATATCGTGCGCTGGGTTTCACCGCGCGGCACGATCGAGGTGCTTGACGACTATCCCTATTGGGTCGCCAAGAAATTCGGCTATTTCGGCGACATTGCAACGACGCTCGAGCCTGGGCCGTCGGACGCAACAGCGACCGTCAAGCTGGTCGATCAGAAGCAGGCGGATGTCGGTTATCCCTCGCCTGGAGTTTTCTCCCTCGGTCTCGAGCAGGGCATTCCTCTGATTTCGGTGTTCGAGATGGGCGGCTCCGACGTCTTCGACATCGCGTTCCGCAAGGGAGAAAAGGCGAAGAGCCTCAATGATCTTGAAGGCAAGACGATCGTCCTGGGCAGCGCGGGATGGCAGTCGATCGCCGATCCGATGCTGGCCGCCGCAGGCGTCGACATCAAGAAAGTCAAGTATGTCGACGCCGGCTGGCCGACCTGGGGCACGGCGCTCAAGTCGGGCAAGGGCGACGCCGCCTTGACGTGGGAAGGGCTGCGCGCGCAGTGGAAGGGCCAGGGTTTCGATTTCGACTACATCCTGGGCAAGAATTTTTCGAAGCTGCCGGCGAACAGCTTCATCATTCGCAAGGCCGATTTTGACGACGCCGAGAAGAGGAAACTGTACGGCCGCTATTTGCAGGGTTGGGCGGCGGGCCTCGAATTCGGCAAGCAGAATCCTCGCGCGGCCACCCAGATTGTGATGGAGCAGTTCCCGGGTCTTGCCTCGCAGATGAACCCGGCGGTGGCGACCGAGTCGATGATGCAGCTAGGTTCCGTCTACGGCGGCCGAATGGACGAGCGCAAGCAGTGGGGCTCCCACCTTCTCTCGAGCTGGCAGCTCTTCTTCGACACAGGCCGCAAGATCGGGCAAATTACTGGCAACTTCAAAGTCGAAGATGTCTGCAAAAACGATCTTGTGGGCGCCGCCAACAGCTTCGACGCCGCCAAGGTCAAGGCGGACGCCGCCGGCTTTGCGCTGTCGGGCGATTACAAGGGCGTGGACGTGGCAGCGATTCAGGCTGCTCTGTGAGTCCAGGGAGCGGCGGCGCCCGTGGTCGCCGCCGCTGCCGTTGGACGAGCCATCGAAATGCATGGAGATCGCACCATGTGCGTGTTCGATCACGTAGGGATTACGACCCTCGAACCGCAGCCCGACGAAGACTGGGTTGAACAAAGCCGCGTGTGGGTGACCAATCCGCGCAATCACCCCGAACATGTCGAATTCCTAAGGTACGCCCCGGGCACGACGGTACCGGAAATCGTGCGCAATAGCCCTCACATCGCCTATCGGGTCGATGCGCTCGAGCCTCACATCGAGGGGCAGGAGATCCTCATTCCGCCGTTCGTTGTTGGCGATTTTCTGCGCGTGGTCTTCATCCGAAAATACGGCGCCGTCTTCGAATACATGCAGTATCTGAAGGAAGGCTGGTTCGGCAATTGATTTCGGCCGGCAGAGGAAACAGCCCCGATGGGCTATAAGGCCATCTATACCTACGCTTGGGACCTTGCCGAGATCGGCGCGGCCGATGCCGCCAGCCGCTTTCAAAGGCTTGGCCTCGATACGATCACAATCGCCGGCAGCTATCACGCCGGCAAATTTCTTCGGCCGCACGGCGGAGCTGGGAAAGTCTATTTCCCGGAAGACGGCACGGTCTATTTCAAGGCCGATCATAGCCGCTACGGCAGGATCAAACCGGTCGGCCATTCGATGCTCGGCAAACGCGACGTCTTGCGCGAGTTCGTCGATCACGGCCGCATCAACGTCAACGTCTGGCTCGTGCTGCTACACAACACGCTATTGGGAAGTTCGCATCCAGATTCAACCGTGACAAACGCATTCGGCGATAGCTACATTTACAATCTCTGCGCTTCGGCGCCCGACGCGCGAGCTTACGCCATCGGCCTCGCCCAGGATGTGACCCAGGCCTATTCGGTTAGCGGCGTTTCGATGGAAACGCCGGGCTTCCTGCCCTTTGCACACGGGTTTCATCACGAATTCGCGCTCAATCGCCCCAACCGCTGGCTGGACAGTCAATTGGGCCTGTGTTTTTGCCCGCACTGCCTGAGAGGCGCCAAGGCCGCCGGCATCGACGCCGGGCGCCTAAAGGCCAGGGTCGCCGAGGATGTTACCGCGTATCTTGCCAGCGAAATCGACTTCCCCGCCGACATGGCCGAGGCCTTCTGGCTCGCCGACACGCGGACCGACGGTGACCTGAAAGCTTTTCTCGACTGGCGCTGCACCGTGGTCACCTCCCTTGTCCGCGACATTCGCGACGCTGTTCGTAAGGACGCCACAGTTGCGGTCATCCCATCGGTCGCGCGCCCAACATCCGGCTCCTGGTACGAGGGGAGCGATCTGCCGGCGCTGGCGGACGCGGCCGGCATCATCGAAGCCTGCTTCTACGAGCCAGGAGCCGGACGGGTGAACGCCGACGTGTTCGACGTGAAGCGACGCCTGCGAGGAAAGGGCAAATTGCGGGGCGTCGTGCGCCCCGCTTTTCCCGATCTCGAAACAAAGGGCGAATTTCTCGACGCGATGCGTGCGCTTGGCCAGAGCGGCGTGGACGAAGTCGCGTTTTACAACTGGGGCCATTTGCGAAACGTCAACATCGCCTGGATCACCGAGGGTCTCGAGGCTTTGGAGGTCTCCCGATGACGTTTGCGGGCAAGGTTGTCGCGATAACGGGCGCCGCGGGCGGCATCGGCCAGGCTCTTTGCCGCTATTTCGGCGAGCAAGGCGCCGTGATCGCCGCGCTCGATAGGAATGCGGCGGTCGAGGCGTTCGTTCGAGATCTTGCCGCTGCGCGGATCAAGGCTGTCGCCGAGACGGTTGACATCGCCGATGCAGATGCGGTCGCAAAATCTTTCGCTTCGATCTCGGCGCGGCTCGGTGTCATCGCCATCCTTGTCAACAATGCCGGTTTCTCAGATCATCCCACTTTCGCGCGGACAGACCCCGCGGGGTGGCGCAAGGATGTGAGCGGCAATCTCGATGGCGCATACCATTGCGCCTACGCGGTGCTGCCTGGCATGACGGCGAACGGCGGCGGCTCGATCGTCAACGTCGGCTCCGTCAATGGGCTGGCAGCTCTGGGCGACCCTGCCTATAGCGCCGCGAAGGCCGGAATGATTTCCCTTACGCGTTCGCTCGCCGTAGAATATGGCCGCTTTGGAGTTCGCGCCAATATAGTCTTGCCTGGCACCGTCCGGACTCCTCTCTGGGAGCGTAGAGCCAAGAAGGACCCGACAGTGCTGGCGAAGCTCACGCGCTGGTATCCGTTGGGACGAATTGTCGAACCGTTGGACGTCGCCCGCGCTGTCGGATTTCTCGCCTCCGACGCCGCATCGGCGATCACCGGCGCAGCCCTGCCGGTCGATTGCGGATTGACGGCGGGCAACATCGTGATGGCGCGTGAACTGACGCTCGAGGATTTCTAAGGGGGGAACATGATCGACAGGCTGCGCATCGGCGTCATTGGGCTTGGATGGTTCGGCGAAATCCATTGCGACGCCATCATCGGCATTCCCAATCTGGAGCTCGCCGCACTTTGTCAGCATACGGCGCCCGCCGTCGCTGCGCTTCAAGCGGGCAAGCATGTTTTCCTTGAAAAGCCTATGGCGTCAACCGTCGGGGACTGTCAGAAGATTATTGCGGCCTCAAAGCGTTCGAAGGGTATTTTGCAGATCGGCCATATCTGCCGGTTCAATCCTCGCTACCGAATGGCCAAGCAGGCGATCGACGCTGGCCGCATCGGGCGCATCGTTGCGATGAGCTCGCGCCGCAACATCCCGGCGGCCTGGACTCCAGAAATCCTCAACAAGATCGGCCCCATCGTCGGCGATGCGATTCACGACACGGACTTGATGCTGTGGTTCACGGGCGACCGGATCGTCAGCGCCTATGCGCAAACGGTCGATGTTCGCGGCCTGAAATACCCCGATCTCGGCCAGACAATGTACCGCTTTGCCGGCGGGGCCACCGCCACGTTGGAGACGGTATGGTGCATGCCGGAGAAGACACCCTTCGACATCGACGAGCGCATGTCGATCATCGGCACGGAAGGCATCATCCATGTCCAGGATACCTTCCCGAATCTCGGGATCGTCTCCAGCGACAAGCTGCACAGCCCGGATACGACCTATTGGCCCATGTTCGATGGCGTGCGCAGCGGCGCGTTGCGCGACGAATTTTCCTATTTCGCGAACTGCGCGCTCAGTGGCGCTACGCCGGCGATCGGCCGGCCGGAGGACGCCGCCGCGGCGCTCGAAGCGACATTGGCGGCGGAGGAATCGGCGCGGACAGGCAAAGCGATCCAGATCGGCGCCTAGCGCCTTCGGCAGGAGGAAAAGATGGTTAAGAAGGTTCTGGTCGTCGGCCTTGGCAACATGGGCATGAGCCATGCTCTGGCCTATACGCGCATTCCGGGCTTCAAGGTGACGGGCGTCTGCGAGCGCCGGATCGCGAACCGCAAACTACCCGAGGCGCTGGCGGGCGCGAAAAAATTCGCCAAGTTCGAGGACGCTTTGGCGGAGCTGAAGCCCGACGTCGTCTCAGTCAACACGCTGCCAGACACGCACGCGGATTTCGCCATCAAGGCTATGGAGGCGGGCGCGCATGTCTTTGTCGAAAAGCCGCTTGCCGATACGGCTGAAAACGCCGAAAAAGTGGTCGCGACAGCCAAGCGAACGGGCAGGAAGCTGGTTGTCGGCTACATTCTTCGCCAGCACCCGTCCTGGATCAAATTCATTGAGATCGCTCGCGAGCTTGGAACGCCGCTCGTTTTCCGCATGAACCTCAACCAGCAATCAAACGGCGAGACGTGGGCGTGGCATAAGCGGCTAATGGCCAGTTTCCCGCCGATCGTCGATTGCGGTGTGCACTATGTCGACGTGATGTGCCAGATGACTTCCGCCAGGCCAGTCAAGGTTCACGCTATCGGAGCGAAGCTAACCGATGAAGTGCCCGTCAACAACTACGGCATGTTGCAGGTAATATTCGATGACGGGTCGGTCGGCTGGTACGAGGCCGGCTGGGGCCCGATGATGAGCGAGACCGCCTTCTTCGTGAAAGACGTCATCGGCCCCAAGGGCAGCGTCTCTATCGTGATGGCCGAAACGGCGGGCCACGTGAAGTCCGACGACATCAACGCGCATACGAAGACGAACCAGATTTTGCGGCACTACGCGGACATGTCGAAGCCCGATCAGCGGATCGACATGTCGGACGAACCGGATCACGACGCTCTGTGCGAGCGGGAGCAGCGGTATCTTCTTAGGGCGATCGACGAGGATCTCGACCTCACCGATCACATGAACGATGCGGTCAAGAGCCTGAAAATCGTGATGGCGGCCGATCGATCCATTCACACAGGTCAGGTCGTGAACATTTGAGCCCGGGGAGCCAAGGCCCAGTCGATGGTTACAAACCGCGGGGATCGCGCATGACGTTCGATCTTGTCCTCCATGGCGGACGCGTCATCGATCCGTCGCAGGGAATCGATGCGATCACGGATGTCGCGTTTCTGGGCGGGCGCGTCGCTCAGCTCGGCGCGAACCTTGACGCCGCGGTGATCAAGGATGTCTCCGGCGCCATAGTGACGCCAGGACTGATCGATCTGCACACCCATGTCTATTGGGGCGGCACCTCGCTTGGCGTCGATCCAAATCGGTTGGCGCGCGGCGGCTGCACGACCCTTGTCGATACCGGAAGCGCCGGCCCCGGGAATTATCCGGGTTTCCTCGAGCACGTCATCCGGCCCTCGCCGGTCCGGATTCTCGCCTTTCTCAATGTCTCCTTCGCCGGAATCTACGGCTTCTCGAAACGGATCATGGTGGGAGAAAGCGGCGACCTGCGCTTGATGGCGCCGATCGACGCCGTCGAAGTCGCGAAAGCCAACAGCGACACGATCGTCGGCATCAAGGTCCGGGTCGGCATGCATGCCTCGCAAAACTCAGGCACGGCGCCGCTCGACATCGCGCGGCAGGTCGCTGATCGCATCGGCATGCCGATGATGGTGCATATCGACGCGCCTCCGCCGACGCTTGAGGAGGTGCTCGCGCGCATGCGGCCGGGCGACGTGTTGACACATTGCTTTCGACCGTTTCCAAACGCCCCCGCGACGGCCGAAGGAAGGGTGCTGCCGGCGGTGATCGACGCGCGCCGGCGCGGCGTGCTTTTCGACATCGGTCACGGCATGGGCTCGTTCTCCTTTGAAACCGCGCGCGCCATGCTCGCCAACGGCTTCCTGCCGGACTGCATTTCGAGCGACGTCCACGCACTTTGCATCGATGGGCCAGCTTTTGATCTTCTGGCTCGGGAACTTCCGGTCGGGCAGCGTGGGCGATGCGACCATCCTGTCGCTCGAGAGCGGGAAGTTCGACTTCGTCGACTCGACCGGCGCTGGCCTGTCGGGACCATCAAGGCTTTTCGCCAGGGGCGTCGTCATGAATGGGCAATGGTGGGAGGGGCCTTGAGACCGCCGATCCGTTTGGAACGCTATAGAGCTGAGCGCGGCTCTAGCGGCTTCGGAGAAGAGAAGCACTGGCGCCCGAGGCCGGAGAAACCTTCGCGCCCGACGCCGGCGGCGTGGCTTTCGACGCGCCTGCGCCTATCGGTCGCACCTCCTATGTCGCGCTGGGGTCGGTTCTGCGAGAAAGGCCCCCGCTGGCGGCGACGCGCACGAAGATCGCGCGCGCAGCCAAGGTCTTTGTTACGCGATCCGCCGATCAATGTCGGCGGTCCGGCGGCCCTAAGCGCTTGCTCGCCGGAGTGCCCGAACTTCACATTAGAACAGACCACCATCGGGTCCATGGAACTTCGTCGAAAGCAATTACATGACAACACCTGAAGAACGTCTCGCCGCGCTGGGATTGACCCTTCCGCCTGCTCCAGCCCCGGTGGCGAATTACCTCCCCTACCGCCTAGCGGGAAACTTGCTTTATCTATCTGGTCAGGGCGCCAGACGGCCTGACGGGACCTTCAGGGCCGGCCGCCTTGGGCGCGATGCGTCGATCGAGGAAGGCTATGCGGAGGCCCGCCTGACCGGGCTGCAATTGCTGGCGGTCGCAAAATCCGCGATCGGCGAGCTGAGCCGCATTGAGGCGGTCGTGAAGCTTCTAGGCATGGTCAATGCCGAGCCTGATTTCTCCGACCATCCGAAAGTCATCAATGGATGTTCGGATCTGTTAGTTGAGATTCTGGGTGAGGCGGGCCGGCACGCTCGCTCAGCGGTCGGGACCGGATCGCTGCCCAACCGCATGATGGTTGAGATCGAGGCAATCTTGCTTATTCGCGCCTGACGTTACGGGAAGCCCATGTCCATCGAACAATTGAAGGCTGAGATCGCGCGCCGGTACAGCACGCCCGCCTTGGTGATCGATCTCGATATCGTCGAACGCAACATCGCGCGGACGCAATCCCTGTGCGACGAGGCGGGAGTCGCCAATCGGCCGCACATCAAGACCCACAAGAGCCCGGTCATCGCCGCCATGCAGCGCGAGGCCGGCGCACGAGGCATTACATGCCAGAAGCTTGGCGAGGCGGAAGTCATGGCCGACGGCGGGCTCGACGACATCCTGATAACATACAATCTCCTCGGCGAAGAAAAGCTTGGTCGGCTTGGCGCGCTGCTATCCCGAACGAAAGTTACGGTGGCCGCCGACAATCCAACGACGATTGAGGGCCTGCCGATGGCCGCGTCTATCGCCGGGCGGCCGCTTGACGTGGTTGTCGAGTGCGACAGCGGTCGCAAGAGGGCGGGCGTTGAAACCCCGGCTGAGGCGGTGCAACTCGCGCAGGAGATTGCGGTGTCGCCTGGGCTCAACTTCGCGGGATTTGTGTTCTATCCGCCAGACAAGACGGTCGC
>JBEKSH010000393.1:0-4138 GCA_049517235.1 Roseiarcus sp.
TCAGAGTAAATTCTATACTGCCTGCTCCCGCACCAGGGCGGCCCGGAGCTCCACTGTTTTTGCTCACGAATCACCAATGCGCTCGGCCGGATTCGGCGCCGAAAATCGCCTATACTTATTTGCCTTGACAGTGCCGCCGCTTGCACTCCAATTTCCGCATATCGTCGGCGTCCGCCTGTTACAAGTGGCATCTTTCATGACACCCCGAGGATTCCCCCGTCGGAACACGACATTGGACCAAGTCAGGTCGGAACGCCGAGGCGTTTATTTCAACCGGCGCGATTTTGCGAACTGATCGAAGGCGACGACAGCGACCAAGATCAGACCGATGGTGATCTGTTGGACATAGGAGTTCACGTTCATCAGCACGAGCCCATTGATCAGCACGCCGATCAGGACGGATCCGATCACTGTGCCGAAGATACTGCCCACGCCGCCGAATAGGCTGGTACCGCCGATCACGACCGAGGCGATCACATTGAGCTCGTAGCCAATGCCCGCGACCGCTTCCGACGAATTGAGTCGCGCCGACAGAACGAAGCCGGCCAGGCCCGAAAGAAAGCCGATGATGATATAGACGGACAATAAAACACGCCGCACGTTGACGCCGGACAGGCGCGCCGCCTCGCGGTTGCCGCCCACAGCATAGACCTGGCGGCCGTAGCGCGTGTAGCGCAACACAACGAAGGCGACCAGCGCGAAGGCCAGGAAGATGATGACTGGGACAGGCACCGGACCGATCCGGCCCTGGCCCCACCAGCGATAGGGCTCCTCGAAGCCGCTAATCGGTCCCGCCGCTGAGATCATCAGTGCGAGTCCCCGGAACACTGAGAGGCCGCCGAGCGTGACCACGAACGGCGGTACTTTAAGCCGCGTGATGGCGAAGCCCTGCAGAGAGCCGCCCAGCAGCCCGACCACGATCGCCCCGAGCATGGCCGCGAACCAGCCATAACCCTGCTGGGCGGCGGCGCTCAGCGAGAACGAACTCGCGGTGCTGCCTTTCGCGATCATGGCGGCCACCAAGCCGGCCACTGCGACCAGCGAGCCCACCGAGAGGTCGATGCCGGCCGTGAGGATGACAAAGGTCATGCCGATCGCGATCAGTCCTTCGATCGAGATCTGGCGCATCACGTTGAACAGGTTCAGGGGCGTCAGGAAGCTTGGCTCCAAAATCGCAAACACCACCATCAGCAGGACAAGACACACCGCCGGCGCGTACCGGCTCAATAGCCGGATCACGGCCGCCCAGCCGGTGCGCGCTTGGACCGTTTTATGAGATGCGACGTCGCTCATATCCGGCCCTCATTGCCGCTCGCGTCGCCGGTGGGCGGAACCGCCGACCGATCGATCGCCATCAAATTCATCAAGGCTTCCTCCGTCGCGTGATCGCGCGGCATGCCGCCGGTGATTCGCCCCTCGCGCATGGTCACGATTCGGTCGCTGATCGCCAGCACCTCGGGCAGTTCGGATGAGATGGCGATGACCGCGATGCCAGACCGAGCCATCACATCGAGCTGATGGTGAACCTCGGCCTTGGCCGCGACATCGATGCCGCGGGTCGGCTCGTCGACGATCAGGACCTTGGGGCGAAGGGCCAACCAGCGGGCGAGGACCACTTTCTGCTGGTTGCCCCCCGACAGGTCGGCGATCTTGGCGTCGGCCGACGCCATGCGGATGTCGAGGGTCTTGCGATAGTGCTCGACCAGTTCCAGTTCGGCGGCGTCGTTCACGAACCACCGCCCCCAGCTCAGATTCTCCAAGCTCGAGATGGCAAGGTTGTGCCGCACCGCCAGATCGAGGAACAGCGCCTGCTGCTTGCGGTCCTCGGGCACCAAGCCGATTCCGTGCCGGATCGCGTCGACGGGAGAGCGGATGGTCACCGGCAACCCCTCGATCTCGATCGTGCCGCGATGATGGGGATCCGCGCCGAAGATGCAGCGCGCCACTTCAGTGCGACCGGCGCCCATCAGTCCGGCAAGCCCCAGAATCTCACCGGCCCGCACTTCGAGGCTGATGTCCTTGAGAAGCGTCGCGTGAGGATTGGTCGGATCGCGCTCGCGCCAGAGCCCATCAATCTTCAAGACTACCGGACCGGGCGCGCGATGGTCGCCGAGCCGGGTGAACAATTGCGCGCCCGATCGACCCACCATCATCCGTATGAAGTCGTCGATGCCAAGATCGCCAACCTTGCCGCCACCGACGCGGATGCCGTCGCGCAGCACGGTGACGCGGTCGCAAATCTGTATTACTTCCTGCAAGCGGTGGGTGACGTAGATGATGCTCAGACCGCGCTTTTTCAGGCCCGCAACGATTCGAAAAAGCCGGTCGACCTCGTGCTCGGTGAGCGCCGAGGTCGGTTCGTCCATGACGATGATCCGCGACTCCATCGAGAGGGCGCGGGCAATCTCGACCATCTGCTGTTCGCCGACCGACAAATCGCTCACCGGCATCATCGGGTCGAGATCGAGGCCCAGTCGTCCCAGCGCTTCCGCGGTCTCGTCGCGCATCCGCTTCCACGAAATGAACGGGCCGCTCCCGGGCTCGCGACCAAGGAACATGTTCTCGGCCACGGTCATGGTGGGGATCAGGTTGAATTCCTGGTAGATCGTGACAATGCCCTGCCGCTGCGCGTCGAGCGGCGTCGGCAGTGCGATCGGCTTGCCGGCGAGGGCGATGGTTCCGGCATCAGGTTGATAGGCGCCGGAGAGAATTTTCAACAGCGTCGATTTGCCGGCGCCATTCTCGCCGAGCAGCCCATGGGCCTCGCCCGGCAGAATCTCGAACGATACGTCGTCAAGCGCCACCACCCCGGGGAAGCGCTTGGATATGTGCTCCATCCGGAGCAACGGCTCTGTCATGGCTGGTCCCGTAGCGTGCGGATTCCCCTGCGGGTTGCCCGGTGGTCAGGGGAATCGACCCCACCCACCGGGCTCCACGAGCGGAGACGGGATTACCTGATTACTTCTATTGGATCTCGCTCAGGCGTTCCGCCTTGTCGAAATTGTCCTTTGTGATGGTAATCGGAGTCAGGAGTTCGACCTTAGGATCGGGCTTCTTGCCATCGCGCAAGAAGGCCACCAGCTTGTCGAGCGCCTTGCTGCTTTGCAGTCCGGGGAACTGCTCGACCGTCGCGGTGAGGCTGCCGTCCTTGATGCGGCTCAACGCTTCGGGCAAAGCGTCGAAGCCGATCAGGACGACCTTACCTGACAGATTGCGCGCCTTCACCGCCTCCATCGCGCCCAGGATCATGTCGTCATTGGCGGCGACGATGACGTCGGGTGGAGCCTTCATGCTGGAAAGCGCCGCTTCGGTGACCGACAAGCCTTTAACGCGATCGAACTCGGCGGTTTGCTCGAACACGATCTTGTACTTGTCCTTATGCTGATCGAGCACGTCATGCAGGCCCTTGTTGCGGTCGATGGCCGGGCCGGCGCCGGGCTGGCCCTGCAGGTTCATGATATTGGCGCCGTTGGGGAACAGTTGAAGGATCAGGTTGGCCTGGGCTTCGCCGCCCTTGGAATTGTCGGCGCCGACATGACCCAGCAAGCCGCTGACCTTGTCGACACGGCGGTCGATGGTCATCACCGGCGTCTTGGCGTCGACCGCTTCCTGCAGCGCCGGCGCCATGGCGTCGACTTCGTTCGGGCTGATGACGATGCCGTCGACCTTCTTGGCGATCGCGGCTTCGACGTCGGCCGTCTGCTTGGTCGAGCTGACCTGGCCGTCGCCTTCGATGATGTCGACATTGCCGAGCCTCTTGGCCTCGGCTTCGATTTCCTTGAGCATATGCACAAAGAACGGAAACTTCAGTCCGGGCAGCGAGGCCAGGACGACCAGCTTTTTGTCCTCGGCCGAAGCGCCGCCCGACGCGGCGGTCAGCAGCACCAGTGCGACGGCAGCCGCAGCGCCGACGCGCGCCACGCCGCCAAATTTGCGCAGATTCCTCAACATGTGACGAGCCTCCCATGGTTTCGTTTTTGATTTGTGATTTCCGCGGTCGGGAACGATTGACAGTCCCTTCCGATCGATCCGATCGGGCGCGAGCCTGCTTCTCTCCTCCCAGCAGGACTGGACTGGCCAGACCATTTTTTGTATCGCATTAATTTTCGGTCCAAACAACTCGACTGTCTCACAGCGC
>JBEKSH010000394.1:0-4127 GCA_049517235.1 Roseiarcus sp.
ATTTTTCGCCGATGCGCTCGCCCTGCCGATGGTGCGCCGGCAGGAGCGGCGCATTCGCGAGCGCGCGATGGCGCTGGTCGAGGAATTCGCGCTCGGCGCGGTCGCCGGGGTGCCGGCCAACGAACTGCCGTTCGGAACCCAGAAGCGCGTCGAGCTTGCGCGGGCGCTGGCGAGCGAGCCGAAGCTGCTCCTTCTCGACGAGCCGGCCAGCGGCCTCAATCACGAGGAAGTCGACCGGCTGCGCGGCGAGATCCAGGCGATCCGCGACCGCCGCGGCGTCACCGTGCTGCTGGTCGAGCATCACATGAATCTCGTCATGCGCGTTTCTGATCAGGTGGTGGCGCTCAATTTCGGCCGCAAGATCGCCGACGGGCCGCCCGGCGAGGTGCAGCGCAACCCCGACGTGATCCGCGCCTATCTCGGAGACGCGGCGTGACGGCAGCCCTGCTCGAAACGCGCGGCCTCAAGGCCTTCTACGGACCCGTCCAGGTGCTGCACGGGGTCGACATCTCCGTCGAACAAGGCGGCATCACCGCGCTGCTGGGCGCCAACGGCGCGGGCAAGACGACGACGCTGCGCGCCCTCTGCGCGATGGTGCGCCGCGAGGGCGCGATAGACTACGACGGGCGCCCGATGACCGCGCGCGCGACCGAGGACGTCGTGCGGCTCGGCATCGCCCATGCGCCGGACGGGCGCGGCACGTTCACCGACCTCACCGTCGAGGAAAACCTGCGCCTCGGCGCCTATACGCGTTCCGACAGGGCGGCGGTGAGAGGCGATTTCGCGCGGGTCTACGGCTATTTTCCGCGCCTCGAGGAGCGCCGCGCGCAACAGGCGGGAACGCTGTCGGGCGGCGAGCAGCAGATGCTGGCGATCGCGCGCGCGCTGATGCTGCGGCCAAAGCTGCTGCTGCTCGACGAGCCGTCGTTCGGCCTGGCGCCGATCGTCGTCAAGGACATATTCCGCATCCTGCGCGCCATCAACCGCGAGGATCGCATCAGCATGCTGATCGTCGAGCAGAACGCCAATCTGGCGCTCGATCTGGCCGATCACGCCTATCTGATCGAGACGGGACGCGTGGCGCTCGGCGGCGCGGCGAGCGCGTTGCGCGGCGACGATTCCGTGCGTCGCGTCTACCTCGGCTATTGAGGAGTTCGGCGCGATGACGGCGCTGCTGCATCAGATTTTCTCGGGGCTGGCGATGGGCGGCGTTTACGCCATTCTCGCGCTGGCGCTGGTGATGATCTATCAGGCGACCCAACTGGTGAATTTCGCGCAGGGTCAGATGGCGATGTTCTCGACCTATATCGCGTGGGAGCTGATCGACAATGGCGAGCCCTACTGGGCCGCGTTCCTCATCACGATCCTCCTGTCCTTCCTCGGCGGCATGCTGATCGAACGCATCGTAATCCGCCCGTTCGCCAATGCGCCGGTCCTGACCGTCGTCATCGTCTTCATCGCGCTGCTGCTGATCTTCAACAGCGTCGCAGGCTGGCGCTACAGCTACACGATCAAGACCTTCGACAGTCCGTTCCCCGACAGGCCGTGGTTCGGCAATGTCTTCATGTCCTCGCATGAATCGGGCGCCATTCTCGTGACGCTTGCGGTGCTCGCGCTGGTTTACGCCTTCTTTCGCTTCACGCCGCTCGGATTGGCGATGCGCGCCGCCGCGCAGAACCCGGCGTCGAGCCGGCTGGTCGGCATCCGGGTCGGCTGGATGCTGGCGATCGGCTGGGGCCTCGCCGCGGCGATCGGCGCGGTGGCGGGGATGATGGCGGCGCCGATCGTCTATCTCGATCCCAACATGATGAGCGGCATCCTGCTCTACGCCTTCGCCGGCGCGATTCTGGGCGGCATCGACAATCCGTGGGGCGCGGCGCTCGGCGGGTTCGTCGTCGGCGTTCTCGAAAACATCGCCGGCGCCTATCTCGTCGGCACCGAGATCAAGCTGTCGGTCGCGCTCGTCACCATCGTCGGCGTGCTCGTGATGAAACCGTCGGGCCTGTTCGGGCGCCAACTCGTCACGCGGGTCTGAGCCCATGGCGATCGTCAGCGACGAGCCGTCCGCCATCCCCGCCCGACCGGTCATCGCACCGGACCGGCGACGGCGGCGGCTCGCCTTCGGATTGCTGTGCGTCGTCGCGCTGGGGCTGCCGTTCGTCGCCAGCGGCTATCACCTGTTCCAGTTCTCGCAGGTGCTGATCTATGCGATCGCGCTGCTCGGCCTGAACCTGCTGACCGGCTACAACGGCCAGATCTCGCTCGGACATGGCGCGTTCTACGCCATCGGCGCCTACGCGACGGCCATTTTGGAGACGCGGTTCGGCGCGCCCTACTGGACGACAATACCGCCCGCCGGCGCCCTGTGCTTCGCAGCCGGCTTCCTGTTCGGTCTGCCGGCCCTGCGCCTGGGCGGGCTCTATCTGGCGCTCGCGACTTTCGCTTTGGCGATCGCCACGCCGCAACTGCTCAATTTCAAGGCTTTCGACGCCTGGACGGGCGGCGTGCAAGGCTTGCAGCTCAAGAAGCCGGAGGCTCCCTTCGCCCTGCCTCTGACGCGCGATCAATGGCTCTATTTCTTCTGCCTCGCCTGCGCCGCCCTGCTGTTCTGGGCGGCGGCCAATCTGGTGCGCGGGCGGGTCGGGCGGGCCATCGTGGCGATCCGCGACCACCCGATCGCCGCCGAGACCATGGGCGTCAATATTTCGTTCTACAAAGCGATGTGCTTTGGGATAAGCGCGCTTTACGCGGGGGTCGCCGGCTCCCTGGGCGCCATCGTCGTCGGGTTCGTGTCTCCCGACAGCTTTGGATTGTCACTGTCGCTGTCGTTCCTCGTCGGCATCGTCGTCGGCGGGCTCGCCTCGATCTGGGGCGTGCTGTTCGGCGCGCTGTTCATCGAATTCGTCCCCAATTACGCCGACCAGCTCTCCGGCCTGCTCGGCGAAAGCGCCAAGGCGCTGCCCGATGCGGTCTACGGGGTCCTGCTGATCGCCCTGATGGCGGCGATGCCGACCGGGGTCGCGGGCGCGCTCAGGACGGCGACGCCGCTTATTTCGCGTCTTTTCTCGCGCTTCAAGCGCGCCTAGACTGAACGCTAGCAACTGGCGCCAAGCCAGAGCGAAAGACCCTATCGAGGAAACGACCGGCGCAATCGCGTCGCAAAAGGAGGAAAAATCATGATTTCGCGTCGCATATTCTTGCAGGCGGGCGCCGTTTCGGCCGCCGCCCTCGCGTCCGGTGCGCGGCCCGCCCTGGCCGCCAACGCGCCGGGCATCACCGATGCCGAAATCAAGATCGGCCAGACCATGCCCTACAGCGGGCCGGCCTCGGCCTATGGCGTGATCGGCAAGGCCGACGTCGCCTATTTCAAGATGATCAACGAGATGGGCGGCGTCAACGGCCGCAAGCTCAACCTCATCAGCCTCGACGACGGCTACAGCCCGCCCAAGGCGGTCGAACAAATCCGCCGTCTCGTCGAACAGGAACAGGTCGCGTTCATCTTCAACAGCCTCGGCACACCGTCCAACGCCGCGATCCGACCCTATCTCACCGAGAACAAGGTGCCACAACTGTTCGTCGCCACCGGAGCGGCGATGTGGAACGACCCGCAGCACTTCCCCTGGACGATCGGATGGCAGCCCAACTATCAGACCGAAGCGCACATCTTCGGCAAACATATTCTTGCGACCAAGCCGGACGCCAAGATCGGCGTGCTTTACCAGAACGACGCGTTTGGCAAGGACTATCTAATCGGCCTGAAAGACGGCCTCGGCGCGGACCACGCCGGACTCGTCGTAAAGGAAGCATCCTACGAAGTTTCCGAGCCGACCGTGGATTCGCAGATCGTCACTCTCCAAGATTCGGGCGCCGACGTGCTGCTCATCGCCGCGACGCCGAAATTCGCGGCGCAGGCGATCCGCAAGACCTTCGACATCGGCTGGACGCCGGTTCGTTACATGACCGACGTCGCCCAGTCGATCGCCTCCGTGATGAAGCCGGCGGGGCCCGAGAAATCGAAGGGCGTGATCACCGCCACTTACGGCAAGGATCCGACCGACGCGCGCTGGAAGGACGATGCGGGCTTTAAGGAATATGCCGCCTTCATCGCGAAATACATGTCGCCCGCG
>JBEKSH010000395.1:0-4126 GCA_049517235.1 Roseiarcus sp.
GCGTCGCTCATCCCTCGGTGACCCCCGCTTTGCGCATGCCCTCGACGATCGCTTCGCGCTGAAGACATCAAATAACATACCTCATCGGCGATGAATCCGCGATGGAGCGCGCCCCTCGATCAAAAGAAAGTGTCGCGACGGCTCGGGCCCCGCATAAGAGCCTTCCTAAATTGATGATTGCGCCGGTCGATGGGGGCGATTTCCTCCAAAATTATGCGCAATTTTGTCTCTCATTGTCCACGGCTTGACATTGATTTGGGTCAAGAAGCATCCGACTTAGAGCTTACGCGTGGCAAATTCCTGCTCTGCCAACTGACGCCAACGCAGGGCGTAACTGGCGAGTTCTGGAATCTCTGCCGCAAGGACTGGCGCCAGTGCGATCGACGGCTTCGCATCCTCCCAGCGGTGGAGTAAGCTCGCACCCAATGCACTACCGGCGGGCGAGGTGGCGACGCGCAAGGCCTGGTCGGGCCGCAGCGCAGCCAGGACGCGGCGGTAAACTTCGTTGCCCGCGAAATGTCCCTCCAGGACAATGCCCTCGCGCGACTCCAGAAGATCCAGGCAAGTGTTGGTGACCAACGCAGTATAGATCGCCGCTAAGGCTGCGCGGGCGTTATCGCCGGACGGCGGCGGGCCTTCTAATCGCCCGCGGCAGCCAATATAGGGGCCCCCCCAGTTGACGAATGACGGCAGGGCCAAAGTGCCAGCGGCGATCACCGCGGCGGCAGCTTCCACCGTCGCGGTAGCAGCCGGCTTGCCCGCGAGACGCGCATATTCTTCGCCGCCCATGTAACGGCTGCTGGCGAGCGGCTTGCCGAAGACAGTCGAGTTCGAAACCGTATCGCGGTCGGGCGCCAGCCGATCGATGGGTTGCAAGGGATTGAAGCCGATGATCCAGGTTCCGGTCGAGACTACCGCATCACGCTCTAGTCCGCCTCGAAGATAGGCAAGATAGCTGGCGCTCGAGTCATGAATGCCACAGAGCACCGGACAATCGGTCGGAAGACCGCAGGAGCGGGCAAGATCGAGCTCTATTGGGCCGAGCCGCTCCCAGGAATGCCGAAGCGGCGGGAACAGGCGGGCCCAGCCCTGCGCTTCCGCCAGTGAGGAGAACCGTTGGGCGACCGGATTCCAGAGATGCGTCTGAGCCCCCAATTGGGTGATCTCACTCGCCGCCACGCCCGAGAGCCGCCACGCCCAGTATTGGGCTAGGGTCATGATCCGCGTCGCCTTGCCGAATAATTTGGGAAAGGCGCGGCTCTGCCAAAAGAGCTGGACCGCAGAGGTGACGCTGACAGGCCCCGTGCTGCAGCCACATTCGGCGAAGCTGGGAGCGATCTGCAGATAGGCCGCGCGGATTTCCGCTGGCGGCTCGGCAGTGTAATCCATCACCGGTAGCACCAACGTCCGATCGTCTGTTACCGCTATCCCACTGCCATGGGTGCAGGGAACGATAGCTTCTACTACGAACCGCGGTGCGATCTCGCGGAGTCCGCCCCGGACCCAATTCCAAAGGCCATCGACATCGAAATGGAGGTAGGGTGGGCCCTCGAACGATCGGTTCGGCGTTTCCAATTCCATGAGCACGCGCCCCTCGCCGATGGCGACCAGCTTGGCGTTGGTCTTGCCTATGTCGAGGACGACAACAGCGCTCTGGGGCATGGTTTCACCTTTCGGACGACTGCTGAAGCAGACGCCAAGCGCGGTCCCAGGCCTCGACCGCGGCCGGGACGTAGGATTCCATGTGGGTCGAGCGGCGGACTAGGGCGCGACCCTCTTCGAGGCCCGAGAGACGGCCTCGGGCGATTAGCTGGCAGATCATATTGCCGGTCACCGCCGCTTCCGCCGGTCCGGCCAGCACGGGGCGGCCCGTGGCGTTGGCCGTCGCCTGACAGAGTGCTGGCGCCCGTGCGCCGCCGCCAACGACATGAATGGCGCGGACCGGCGAGCCGACAACCTCTTCCAGCGCCTCGACAGCGCCGCGGTATGATAGGGCGAGGCTGTCGTAGATAGCGCTCGCCACCTCGCCCACCGTCTTAGGCGCCGTACGTTCGCGCTCGGTGAACCACGACACGAGCGCGGCCAGCATGTCGTCCGGGGCGACAAAGCGCGGATCGGCCGGGTCGAACACAAATCGAAGGGGCTCTTCTGCAGCGGCGGCGGCATGGATAGCGTCGTAGTCGAGGGCGGGTCGCTCGACCACCCAGCGCCGCCGGCATTCCTGCAGGAGCCACAAACCGATCAGGATCTTGTGAAAGACGATGCGCCCGCCCGCCCCACATTCGTTGGTGAAGTTCTCGCGGAGCGCGGCGTTGCTCAGCACCGGCCGGGAGAGCTCCAGCCCGAGGAGCGACCAGGTGCCTAGACTGATGAATGCTGTGCCGCCGGGCTCGATCGGCGCGGCGGCGATAGCGGCCGAGGTGTCGTGACTAGCGGCGGCAACCACGGCGGAGCCCGCGGGGAGCCCAAGCGCGGCGGTAAGCGCGGGCAGGACGGGACCGATGATCGTGCCGGGCTCGACCAGGGGGTTGAGCAGACGACGGGGGATGGCGAGCCGCTCCGCCACGTCAGCCGCCCAACTGCGGGTCATCGGATCCACAAGCTGGGAGGTCGAAGCAATGGTCAGCTCGCTGACGCGTCGGCCGCTTAGCACCCAAGCAACGAAGTCGGGAACAAAGAGCAGCGAACTGGCGTTCGCCTGCAGCCAGGGTTGCTCCGCCCGCTCTGCGATAAGCTGAAGCAGGGTATTGATCTCGATCTCCATGGCTCCGGTGCGCTGATAGAGCCATTCGCGCGGGACAAGCTTGTAGACCTCGCTGAACAAACCACGTGTGCGGGGATCGCGCATGTGGCGAGGCGAGGCCATCAGGGCGCCGGCGCCGTCGATCAGACAATAGTCGACCCCGAAGCTATCGATGCCGATTGTGAGTGGCCTCTCGCCCGCTTCTTCAGCGGCAAGGCGAAGGCCGGTTTCCACCTCATCGAGAATCCGTAAGATGTCCCAGTACCAGCGCTCGCCGATCCGCACCGGACCGTTGGGAAAGCGATGGATCTGTCGGCTTGTCAGCCGGTCCCCGGCAAGGCCGCCCAAATAGACCCGTCCACCGGAGCTGCCGAGGTCGATGGCGATCAACGTCTCCTCAGTCGGAGCAACAACATCCCCGCCCCTCGACGCCGCAGCTCTCTCGGCCATGGCCGCTCCTTCTGCTTGCTCGCGCCTGCAAAATGGCCTCGCCAGCAGGCCTCACGCTCAGACGCCTCGGCCTCACTCAGCGGCCGCTGAGGTCTCTTTCGCGACCCAATAGTGCTTAGTCCGCTCCATGACCTTGGCGATTTCATCGTCGGGCAGGATGCGGGCGCCACCCAGCTGCTGGGCGAGGTAGTATTGGCGGGCCAGATTCTCCAATTCTTCGGCCAGCGTGAGAGCCCGCCGGAGGTCGGGGCCGACGGCGATCGTCCCGTGATTGGCCAACAAACAGCAGTTACGTCCCTCAAGCGCCGCCAGGGCATGATCGGAAAGCTCTTTGGTGCCGAAAGTGGCGTAAGGAGCGATGCGCACGGTCGGCCCGCCGGCCATAGCGATCATATAATGGATAGCCGGAATCTCGCGTCCACAGATTGCCAGCACCGTCGCGTAGAGGCTGTGGCAGTGGACGACCGAGTTGACGTCGGGCCGCGACCGCATGATGTCGATATGGAAGCGCCACTCAGTGGAGGGGGCATAGGGTCCCGTCCAGCTGCCGTACTCACCATCGAGCGGCATGACCGCCAAGTCCTCCGGCTCCATCTCCTCATAGGGCAGGCCGCTGGGAGTGATCAGCAGACCGTTGCGAAAGCGGACGCTGATATTTCCCGACTTGCCTTGATTGATGCCGTGGGCGTTCATCGTCAGGCAGGCTTCGATAATGGCGCGCCGCAAGGATAATTCCTCGTTTGTCATGGTCGCTCCTTTGGACGTAGGACAGTGCCGACCCGGCCGGTCGCGAATGCCTGCAGTCTTGCTCTAGGGTCTGTGGACATTCATATCGTTGACTGGGATTCCATTGACTTGGAAATTTTGATTCAAGGCTCGAAAAGGGAGACGAGCCTTGATTCGAAGTGTTTTGAGCGACGCGCAATGGGAGCG
>JBEKSH010000396.1:0-4109 GCA_049517235.1 Roseiarcus sp.
GAGCATTACGACGGGAGGTTGGAGATTCTCTATTGGGCGGCGCTGGCGGCCAAATCCAAGCAGACGCCGCAAGAGGTGGAAGCCGAGGCGAAGGCGGCTTGATGCGATTCCTCATCGCGACGTACGCATGGCGCGCGCAAATCAGCGGCGTCGTGCATTCGCTCGAACAGTTATCGGCAGCCGCCCGGAGCCAAGGCGTCGCGATTGAATTCCTGATGCCGAAGGGTATTTGAACTATTCCGATGCCGAACTATCCTGAGGTCAAGCCTGCGCTTACCCCCATAGGGCGCAGTCGCGCGGCGCACGGACGACGTGAGGACCGATCACGTCCATATCGCGACCGAAGGGCCTATCGGCCTCGCCGCGCGCCAACATTGCTTGCGCACGGCTCGCTCGCCTCTGCGAGGCGCCAATTGGAATTTAAATTAGTTGACGGCCGCTCGCACTGTCGCTTGCATCCTAATATGGCTAAGCATGCCAGGATGCAGGAATGCCGAATTCACCTGAACATCAAACCGACCGAGAATTTCGTCGCGGCTATCTTCACGGGGCGCGAGCCGTTATTGAGGCCGTCGACAGACACTTGCCGGAACGCGACCGTCAAACGCTAAATGTTTGGGTTGCGCTCACATTGGCGCCATGGGCCATTACGCCCACTGTCTCCAATTCTTCCCCTCCCGCTGTTCCTGAGCTATAGGCCCATTATGCCCAGAGACCCTTAAAACGAGCGCCGCGCGGAGTTCGCCTTTAGGTCTGTGGGGCAGACTCCTTTGGGCCCCTCAAAATCTCAACGATAAGGATTATGGCCTCCACCCGAGAGGCGAAAATCTGCTCGCGAATAATCTCCGCGGCAATGCTAACTTTGACCTCATACGGTGTCTGAATGACCGCTGTGGTTGCTTCCGCCGCTGCTCCGCACCTGCATCGTTAAAGTCAGGTTGCCCGAGAGTCATTGTCTCTTTAAGTGGGATGTGGCTGGCGGGGCACTCACACGCCCGCCAGCCAGCCGAGCACGCGCTGGGAGGACTGGGGCAGGCATCCGTGGCAAGCTCGTTGGCCAACCCGACGGTCGCCTAACCTCGGAAGGTTGTATCATGCCGTTGGCCATCGCCGAACGGCGGCTCTGCGTCGCCGAGCGGCTTGCGTGCATCATTCCGGACCGGCGCTCGACCCCACGCGCTTCGCGCACACTCTCACCGCCTGAACGTCGACACCGTCGGAGCCGATCCCCGCCGCCAGCGCCAACTTCGGTTTCGCCGCCTTGGCGAAGCGCGGGCGAAGTCACACAAGGCTAATTATTGGCGGTGCCGCGTGCGGGGGGCGTCAAGCCGCAATAAAAGGCGCCCGTAAGGAGGGCCGCCAATCATCTCGACAGCGCCACACACGCAAGATCAACGCTTGCCGCCTGCCGTTCAGTTTCGACAGTGGCGTCCTTGGCGTCGCAACCGGCTTCATGAGCCGCGGCCTCCGCCTTGTCGATCTTGCCTGCCTGAAGCTTCTTGTCGTCCATCAATATGTCAGCGGCGTCTCTTGTTGCGCCCTTGGCTTCGTCAGCCGCGCCGCCAACGTGTTCTTGGTCCATCGTCTTCTCCTTGGTTTCCATCGAAAGATAAAGCCCGAGAGTCGGACAGGTTCCTCCCAGCGTGTGTGCTTTGCATCGTCATGCGTCAAAAAACGGGCCGCTTGGAGTTCGAAACGGTCCAAAGCGGCCCCAATGACCGCGACGGCGCTGGGGGGCTACGGTCGCGCAAGATGAAGGCCTAAAACCGCGTAGAGGGCGCTCGCCAGAGGGGGCTGTTTGGCAAGCATTCGGGTCTCGGCCTTCGATCGCAATACTCGCCGCCCGCGTCTGCGGCTGGCAAGACTCGGAATCTACTTAGCCGGCGCTTACCTTCAGGGCCGCATGGACATAAGGCGGTTACAGTTCTCGGACGGCGCACGGCTGTCCGGGGAAAGTGGGGGGTGAATCAATTGGTCGCAGCTCCATGCCCCGCGCGACGGGGTTTTTCCCGCCTATTCTGTGTTTGCGAGACTCAGAAAATGGACGGGGCATGCGCTTCACCTCTAGCATCTTCGGCAAGCTTCTTGAACCCATCAACCGACGCCAGTTTCAGGCGATTGTCGACCGGCACGCGGGCGACGCCTACGACAAATCGTTCAGGAGCTGGGAGCATCTGGCGACGCTGATCTTCGCCCAGTTCAGCGCCGCCGACAGCCTGCGCGGCCTGGAAGCCGGCTGGAACGCCAACAGCCAGCATCATTACCACTTGGCCAGCGGCCCGCTGATGCGCTCGACCTTGTCGGACGCCAACAAACGGCGCCCCGTCACGGTGTTCGCCGAGACCTTCGCCCTGGTGGCGGGTCAACTCGACCAGGAGACCCGCCGCGACGGCGCGGCGATGCTGCGCCTGATCGATTCGACCCCCATTCCGCTGGGCAAGTTGTGCGCCTGGGCCAAGTCGAACGGGCGCATCCGCGGCATGAAGATGCATGTCGTCTATGACCCGAGGGCCGACTATCCGCGCATCCTCGACATCACCGACGCCAACGTCAACGACGCCCAGATCGGCCGCCGCATCGCCATCGAGACCGGGACGACCTACGTGTTCGACAAGGGTTATTGCCATTACGGCTGGTGGAAGGCGATCGCCGACGCCGGATCGCACTTCGTCACGCGGCCCAAGAACAACATGGGGCTGAAGGTGGTCAGCGAGCGCCCGGTCGCGGCGCCGGAGGGCGACGGCTTCACCATTGTCGATGACGCCGAGGTGAGCCTGGCCAGCAAGGGCGATTCCAAGCTGCCGATGCGGCTGCGCCGCCTGCGCCACAAGCGTCATGAGTAAGGCGGCGCGATCACCCTCCTCACCAACGATTTGGCGCGCTCGGCCGTCGAGATCGCGGCCCTCTACAAGGGCCGCTGGCAGATCGAACTGCTGTTCCGCTGGATCAAGCAGCATCTCAAGATCCGCAAGTTCTTGGGAAACAACGACAATGCGATCCGCCTGCAACTCCTGGCCGCGATGATCGCCTTTGCGCTGCTGCGCATCGCGGCCCGAGCCCATCGCATCGCTCTGCCAATTCTGAGGTTCACGAACCTCGTGACCCAGCGCCTTTTCGAGCGCCGACCAATCATGGCGATCGACAAGCCGCCTCCCGTCAATCCAAGCGTCCGAAAAGACCGAAACTCGCCAGATCAAATGAGCTTCAGCTATGCTTGAGTTTCCCCGGACAGCCGTGTGCAAGCGGGAGAAGGAAGCCGGCGTTGGCAAACCGCCGCGGCCGCGGGGCTCGGATTGAAGCGATAACAGTCGCGCTTCACGCCTTGACCCGACTAATTTCTTCATCCGCGCTGATGATCCGCGCGCCGACGAGTTTTATTCTGCACCGGCTGAGTAGATTCCGATTCTTGTCAACCTGGCCCGGCGCCGGACAGGATCGTGGTTCCAGCGGGGGCGCTCGACGGAACGATAACCATTCGGCCATCAAGCGCATTCACTGTGCACACGACAGGAGATTAAACATGCTCACTCGAACTTTAGGGGCGGCCGCCATTCTGGTGACGCTCGCGTTTCCCGTATCCGCCATGGCCGATGAAAATGGCACGGTAGGAGGCGCCGTTGCCGGCGCGATTGGCGGGGCGGTCGTTGGTGGTCCGGTGGGATTTGTCGTCGGCGGAGTCGGCGGCGCGGTCGTTGGAAACGCTGTGACCAATCATCGACCGCATTATCGCCGCTACGGCACGAGAACGCATCCGTACTACCACGCGAGCGTGCAGTCCACCCCGCCCACGCCGCCCGTTTTGAATGACGAATGACGGGGAAAAGGCGGATTTGCGGGCGACGCAATTGCTCGCCCGCCCCGGCCAATGGAGAACTGAAGGTCGATGAAGGAGCCGCGAGTGCGGTTGGCATGAGCCGCTCTTGGTTCAAGCGCTCCATCGGGAGCGATTCTCGTGCTCAGGCGAGTCTCCGTTCAATCTCGTCGAGCGTCGCTTCTTCGACGCGGCGATCGAGCCGCGTCGTCTCCCACCGCCATACCAGTGAACGCCCGCATAGCCCGCTTGCGGAATAAGTTACCGAACAAATCGCGGCCTCCTGCGCTATTCATAC
>JBEKSH010000397.1:0-4100 GCA_049517235.1 Roseiarcus sp.
AACCCTCGAAGCCCTCGTCGCCGCCATCGGCCAGTTGCTCGAGACCTACACGCCAGAGGAATGCTTCAACTACTTCAAAAACGCCGGCTATGGACAAGCCTGATATCATCACGCTCTAGAGCCGCGGCCGCGCGAGCCGCCAGTAAGTGCGCAGGATGCCGAGCAACTGGGGCGACAGCATCACGTTGCGATCTTTCGCGCCCTTGCCGTGGCGCACCTGAATGACGCCGCGGGCGCTGTCGACATCCTCGATCCGCAGCCCCGCGACCTCCGAGGCTCGGAGCCCGGCCGCGTAGGCGGTCGTCAGCGCGGCGCGGCTCTTCAGGCTCGATACCGCCTCGAGAAACTGAACCAATTCGTCGGCGCTGAGCACGACCGGCAGCTTGCGCGGCTCCCGCGCGTAGGGAATGCGCTCCGGGATGAGAGCTTCGCCGAGCGTGACGCCATAGAAAAACCTCAGCGCGCAGACGATCTGGTTCAAGGACGCCCACGAAATGCCCGTCGATACGAGATGCACCTGGAAGGCGCGAACGTCTTCCAGCTCCAGTTTGTCAGGCGAGCGTCCGAAATAGCGGCTGAACTTTGAAACCGCGCTGATGTAGGATCGCTGGGTCGCCGGCGAAAAATTGCGGACCGTCATGTCCTCGATCATGCGGCGGCGAAGAGGGCTCAACTCGGCCATCTCAAAACTCCTGTCTGAGGGGGTGGGCTGCAACACCCACATCCTCTCAGGCAGGAGGCGCGTTACGCGACTTTGCCATTCACGCCGCGATAGCGGCTTCGTTCAATCCCCCATGAGTCAGAAATCGACGCCTTTGGTATAACACGGCGTCCTTTAGCAGGTCGGCCGACTGCTCTTGGCCTCACGAGCTATCTCGAACGTTCTTGAGCGATCAACTAGGTTAAGTCCGCAAGCGACGAGCTGCAAGCCGCGCCGTCACCGCGAAGGCGTCAATCAATTCTTGCGACACGTCGCCGAACGAATGGACGAAG
Source organism: Roseiarcus sp. (assembly GCA_049517235.1). GTDB lineage: Bacteria > Pseudomonadota > Alphaproteobacteria > Rhizobiales > Beijerinckiaceae > Roseiarcus. Next base: position 994 of record JBEKSH010000397.1, read on the forward strand.
TTATGTCCCGCGTCTTCGTGTTCGAACACCTCGACGACGATTACGCCCCGACAAGAAAGGGCCAGGTCCATCGCCTCTAACATGGCTTCTCGGACTGACTCGAACTTTATTGGGGGCTCCAAGCGTTCAGGTTCCTCGAGCGTGCTGGAGACAGGGAACACCAGATAAAACGCTGGGGCCGAATTGTTCATTTGAGTAGCTATTTGTTTCCACCGTCAAGAGCTTTTTGCTCGGAATGATTGAGAAGGGAACGTTACGCAAGCAGCAGGCCGAAAGCCGGTTAGATATTAGCGGCGAGACGACCCACATCGCCGCACGAACTATCTTCAACATTTTTCAGCCGGTCGAATGACCCTTCACTTCTATCAGTGCTTTCGGGCTCGCAGCACGCACACCCCTTCGACAACTCACTGACGTGCGTCCATCCCACAAGAGGATCCATGGTCTTCTCGACCCCCGATGCGCCGCGGCTCGCAATAAGGTCGCCTTCAGCCAGCGCAGGCGAGCGCTTCCCAGACGAGATCGACCACGTCCCGCACCCAGAGGTCCTTGAGGACGTCTTTGGGCTTAACTTTATACGTAGCCCGCGCCAGCAGCGCCTGATAGGCGGTTTGTCCTCGCCAAGAATCAAAGACGCCGGGTCAAAAGAATCCTGTGCGCTGACAGGAGAGAATTTGGCCGCCGCCTCGGTCGGCCGCTGTGTCGCGAGAGACTTCCTTATGGCCACGAACACGCTCGTCGTTCCCGTCGCTCGGAGTCGAACTGCCGCGCTGATAGGCCGATCAAGAAATAGTAACTTAAGGCGCCCGACATCCAAAGCGGTTGTAACTTGCTTGGCGGCGTCCGTCCATGCTGCACTGAGCGCTTCAAGGTCGAGCCCCCAGAGGGGTTGGAGCCGGGATCGCCGGGATCACCCTTCGTACCGAACCTGCGCGCGTTCGTGATCTATCTGCGCTCCGTCCAAGGAATTCATGAGCTTTTCGTAGCTCGCGACGAAAGCCTCCTGCTTGTCTTCGTTGAGCTTGCGCGGGATGACGGCCGGCTTGTGATAGTCGAGCCCCAGACGATGCAACAGCGCGGTGTCCCGAGCGGCTTTCGCGGGCGAGGCTGATTGCGTCCCAATCCAGGCGCCGACCTGGCACGTCGAGCGCGGCAAGGCCGCCGTGACCCACTCTTTCAAATCGACTTCTTACGCGGCGCTAAAAAAGAGCCCACGCTCCCGCCCATGTCGAAGCAGGTCAGGCTTGCGATCCCGCATTGTTCAAACAACTTGCGCCAACCGCGGCTCGTGTCTCATCCAACACTAACGCAACGGCGACCTCGTGACTGGCTCCACCCGGCGTCCAAAAGCACCAAGGCGTTCGCCCGACGCGTCACGCGAGAAGCCGCCGACCCATCACGCGCCGGCGCAACCAGCTCTTTGCGCTCCCCTTCGCCAAGAAAGCCGCATCGAATCATGCACCCATCGGAATCCGACAGGGCGCAAGATGCAAGAAATTTCCCGGTGTCTCCACTGAAGTCGCGGTATAATAATACTTTTTTTAGGTTTTCCGTGATTTGCTTTGCGGGTCCTTCGGATCTTTGTCGTTAATAAACCTATGCAACTCCTGAGTGGGATACCTACAATTGAGCCGCCAGATTTCGCGGTTCCCTAATGCGGTTCCGGCATGCTAACCTTCATCAATGTCTTGTGAACTGAAGGTTGACGACGAAATTAGAGAGCCGGCATGGGGGCGCCAGCGCGAACTTGACGGTAGACCGCCTTGAATTGGACGCCGACGTCAAGGTATTCGGCGACTTCACCGACGCCGGTAAAGCGTTTGACATAGGCAACACTGTGAAGGCAGCCCTAAAGACAAACCACCAACGCGAGTCTCGCCGTTTCTGGGACTTGGGGCCAGCGATGCCAGAGCGATGACCTCTACCGGTTGAGCAGATTGTCAAAACGTGGTTAACGTCGGCGCGAGCAGATCCAACAACATAGCGTGAGAAAGCGCCGCGAGCGATCAATCGTTGAGGGGCGCACGGCCCCGGCGATACGTACTACTGGTTCGGTCGGCGGGGCCACTACTGGGCGGTTCAGCCAAATCCGGAAGGCTTGAAGGAGCACGACGATCGAGCGTCAAATCGAGAATGCGCCAAATGCGAACGGTGCCGACCAGGGGCTGGCAGCGCTGGTGATGCTAATGCGTTTCCAGGGAGTTCCGGCCGATCCGGAGCAGATCCGGCATCGATTCGGGGCTGCGCGCATCGGTCTTCCGGAGATGCTTCGCTGTGCGAAGGAGTTCGGCCTCAAGGCGCGAGCTTGCAAGACCCACTGGAAGCGGCTGGCTGTCACGCCGCTGCCCGCGATCGCTATGCTCCGCGACGGTGGCTTCCTGATTTTGGGCAAGGTCTCCGAAGACAAAGCTATCGTCCAAGATGCGCTTTCTCCCCGGCCGCGACTCGTCGAACGGCCTGAACTGGAGGCGATTTGGGACGGCCGCCTGCTGTTAATGACGCGCCGCGCGGGACTCCTCGAGCTGTCGCAGCGCTTCGACATAACGTGGTTTATGGGCGCGATCCACAAATATCGCGGATTGTTGGAGGAGGTGCTGCTCGCGTCGTTCTGCCTCCAGCTGTTCGCGCTTGTGTCTCCTTTGTTCTTCCAAATCGTCATCGACAAAGTGCTGGTGCATCGGGGCATCAGCACGCTCGATGTTCTGGTCGTCGGTCTCGTCGCGATTTCGGTGTTCGAGACGATCCTAGGGATCCTGCGGACCTACCTTTTCGCCCATACCACAAATCGCATTGACGTGGAGCTGGGGGCCAGATTGTTCCGCCATCTGCTCGCGCTGCCGATCGCTTATTTCCAGGCAAGACGGGTCGGCGATTCGGTTGCGCGCGTGCGCGAACTCGAGAACATTCGCAATTTTCTCACGAGTTCCGCTTTGACGCTCGTAATCGATCTTTTCTTCGCGGTCATTTTCGTCGTGGTTATGTTCCTTTATTCGCCGCTCCTGACTTTTGTCGTGGTCGGATCATTCCCGATCTACATCGGTATATCAGCAGGAGTGGCGCCGCTTTTCCGCCAGCGGCTTAACGAGAAATTCCAGCGGGGCGCCGAA
>JBEKSH010000398.1:0-4099 GCA_049517235.1 Roseiarcus sp.
ATCGCAACTTGAGGCGAAGGGCAAAGGCGGCTAACTCTCGCCGGGTCCGGGGCGCCGAAAGGCGCCGTCAGGCCGCCCGCCGGCCAGAGTCGTTTCGCAAGCCTGTCCCGTTGGGGCGCACCGAGCGTCAAACCTCAGGGCGAGCTTGATATTTTTTTGGCCGACGCCGGAGAATGAGAGCGGAGTCTTGCAGATTTCCAATGCTGGGATACCGCCAATGAAGGAGCCCGCGCGACTGCCGCGCAGGCCTCTTGACGAGCAACGTGAACAACCTTCGCCAATCGACGGCAAGACCGCCGCGAGGAAATGACGATGACTTATGTGGTGATCGAGAATTGCATCAAGTGCAAATATATGGATTGCGTAGAAGTGTGCCCGGTCGACTGCTTCTACGAGGGTGAGAATATGCTGGTCATTCACCCGGACGAGTGTATCGACTGCGGGGTTTGCGAGCCGGAATGCCCCGCCGAGGCGATCAAGCCGGATACTGAGCCGGGTCTCGAGAAATGGCTTGGGTTGAATGCCGAATACGCCAAAGTATGGCCCAATATCACGGTGAAACGGGAACCGGAGCCCGACTCGAAAGAATATGACGGTCGGCCCGGCAAGCTGGAAGCCTTCTTTTCTCCCAAGCCGGGCCAGGGCGACTGACCGGCCGACGCGGCGCCGGCCCGCCGCCGCGATTAACCAAACCGATGAACCGCTGGTCGGGCGTGGACGCCGCCTTTGATTTTCCATGCATTTTGTGCTAAAGACGAATTTAACGAATGAAGGATCGCCCGCGACAAGCAATCGTCCGGGTGCGGCATGGGTGATGATCGCGTCCTTTTGCTGTCGGGACCCTCTTTAAGCGCGATCGGGCAGCCCGGCCACGATTGGCCGAAATTTGGATTGCGAGGGAGCGAGCCGCGAGGGTCGTGAACTCATAGGACGCCCGAAGCGCTCAGTTTCAGGAGAAGGCGGGTCATGACGACTCGGAAAAAAACAACAAAGAAACCCTTGAGCCGTCCCGCGAAGGTCGCCAAGCGGCCGTCGAGGTCCAGTTCGTCGGCCAAGGGCAAGGACGCCAAGATCGCCAAGCCGCTGCGGCCGGCGAAAAAGGCGGCGGCCAAAGTCGCCAAGGGCGCCAAGGTTTCGAGCCGCGCCGCGCCCTCGAAGACGGCGCGCGCGAAGACCAAGGCCGAGCGTTCGAAATCGAGCCGCGCCGCGACCTCGGCAAGATCGTCGGCAAGAGCGTCGGCCAAGCGGAAAGCCGCTGTGGCGCCGAAGATTCAAAATGCGGCCCGCGCGTCGGGCGCCGCGGCGAGAGCGGCCGCTTCGCATTCAAAGGAGCGTAAAATAGTCAGCGCTGCGAAAAAGAAGGCCGAAAGCGTTAAGAAAGGCCACGATAGCCTGTCGGCGGCCGTTGAGTCACGCAAAGCGCAGATTGCGGTGCCCACGGTCGACGGGAGCGAGGCTAGGGTGCGCGAATTGCCGAAGGTCGCCGCCGCGCCCGTCGCGTTGGAGGCCGCCGCGCCGCCGAAGCCGGTGAAGCCGGCGGTTTTGGAGAAGCCGGCGGTCCCGATTGCCGAAGAGGCGACGGGTCCGAAGGCCGCGAAAAGCGCCGGCCAGCGCCAGGGATTCAAGACGGGCGAATTCATCGTCTATCCCGCGCACGGCGTCGGCCAGATCGTCGCGGTCGAAGAGCAGGAAGTCGCAGGCTTCCGGCTCGAGCTGTTCGTTATCACTTTCGTCAAGGACAAGATGACGCTGCGCGTGCCGACCGGCAAAGTCGTCGGCGTCGGCATGCGCAAGCTCGCCGAGCCGGAGGTCGTCAAGAGGGCGCTCGACATATTGTTGGGCCGCGCGCGCATCAAACGGACGATGTGGTCGCGGCGGGCTCAGGAATACGAGACCAAGATAAACTCGGGCGACCTCACCGCGATCGCCGAGGTCGTGCGCGATTTGTACCGATCCGAAGCGCAACCGGAACAGTCCTATTCGGAGCGGCAGCTCTACGAGGCGGCGCTCGATCGCCTGGCGCGCGAAGTCGCCGTGGTGCAGAAGCTCAGCGAGAGCGAGGCCTTGAAGGCGATCGAAGCGCAGCTGCAGAGGGGCCAGCGGCGCGGCCCCAAAGTGGAGGCGGACGGCGCCGTCGCGGGCGCTGGCGAATCGGACGTCGAAGAGGCGGCGTAACGCTCGCAAGGCGCGCCTTTGCCGTCGGGTCCGCGTGCAAATGCGCGGCGACCAAGAGGGTGGGGCGCCCTCAGGGCGAATCCCTGCCGCCTGTGGTCGCGGCCGGCCCCGTCGGCGAAGACGCGCTCATCAGGAACACCAGCCGTGTCGCCGCAGCTCTACGCCGCTTTCGTCGCCGCCACCGTCGCGCTCATTCTGATCCCCGGCCCGAACGTCGCGCTGATCGTCGCCAACAGCCTCGCGCATGGCTCGCGTTACGGTTTGACCACGGTCGCGGGAACGAGCTCGGCGATGGTTGTTCAGCTCGCGTTGACCGTGCTGGGCATGACGACGCTGCTCGGCGCGCTGGCCAACGGATTCGAGGCGCTGCGGTGGATCGGCGTCGCCTATCTCATCTATCTCGGAATCAAGGCCTGGCGGGCGCCGGCGGTCGACCTGACCAAGGTCAGGCCCGAGCCTCGCTCGCTTCGGGCGATCTATCTGCGCGGCTTTCTGGTGTCGCTGACCAACCCGAAAACCCTGCTGTTCTATGGGGCCTTTTTGCCGCAATTCGTGACCCCCGGCGCGAGCCTGACAGCGCAACTCGCGCTGCTTTCCGCAACCTTTCTGGTCGTCGCGATAGTCCTCGACGGCGCGTGGGCGTTGCTGGCGGCCAGATTTGGGACGGCGCTCGCGGTGAACGGCCGATTGCGCAACCGGTTGACGGGCGCCCTGCTGCTCGGCGCGGGCGTCGGCCTCGCCCTCGCGCGCAAATCCTGAACGCGCCGGCCATTCGTCCGAGGGGGCAAAAAGGCGGGGATAAACCATCGGCGCTGAATGGCTGCGCAGAAAGCATGGCAAAGTGACATTCAGCGAGCGATCGGCCGCCCGCAACGTTTGGCGATCGAGGAGGCGCGGGTGACGTCCGTCCTGATAGCAATTTGCGTCGCAGTCCTGACATTCAGCAGCGGAATCCTCGGACTCTACTTCCAGAAGCGGCTGCCCAAGGAGCACATGTCCGGCGGCTCGCGCGACATGATCCTGGCGGTCATCGGCCTCGTCACCCTGCTGCTGGCGTTGGTCCTTGGGACGCTCGTGGGCAACACCTACGCGTTCTTCGCGACGCAGAAGTCCGAACTCGAAACCTTCGCATCGCGCGCGCTTCTCGTCGATGAGGCGCTCGTGCAATACGGGCCCGAGGCGAAGCCGTTACGCGACCAGATGAAGGAGGCGCTGACCGAAAGCTACGAGCTGTTCTGGCGGGGCGGGGACGCCGACCCGAGGCAGCTCAGAGTCGAGGGCGTCGTGACCCGTTGGCGGGCGATGGCGGATTCCCTCAAGTCGCTCAATGCGACGACGGCGGCGCAAAAGGACGCGCTTTCCGCGGCCAATCTCAACATGGCGCTGATGGAACAGACCCGGCTGCTGATGTCCTTGCAACTGGCCAGTCCGATCGCTTCGTCGCTTCTGATCGTTGTGGTGGCGTGGTCGATGTTCCTGTTTTGTGGGTTCGGCGTGCTCTCCGGCTCCAATTCAACAACCGTAGCGGCGCTTGGCCTGGGAGCGATTTCGGTGGCCAGCGCAATTTACTTGATCCAAGACCTTAGTGAGCCCTATTCCGGCACCTTCCGCGTTTCGCCGGCGGCGATCGAGCAGACGATCGACGCCATCGATGACTAGCTGCGCGCCGCCTGCGCGGGCCGGCGCCGGTGGCGTCCGGCGCCATCGGCGGATGGTTGTTGCAAACGGCGCGCCTATCGCGGCAGTGTGGCCGCGACAAGCCGTTCACGGGCGGGCGTCTGGAAAACGGCGCTCGACCGCATGACGGGCTGAGAGGATCCGATGGCCGCCCTGCGCACTTATTTCATCAATCTGGTGCTGCGCAACGTCGTCAAACGGCGGCTTTCCGCGTGCCGCTCGCCGCTGGAGGCGCGCAAAGTGTTCG
>JBEKSH010000399.1:0-4097 GCA_049517235.1 Roseiarcus sp.
TGCGCCGGCGAGACGGGCGCGGTCTACGCAGGCGACGTTCCGTTCGAAGTCACGCGCGTCGACGCCAGCACGCTGCCCGCCACCAGGACGAAGATCATGGTCAATCTCGGCGACCCCGATCTGGCGTTCCGTTCGGCGATGATGCCGAACGCCGGCGTCGGGCTGGCGCGCATGGAGTTCATCATCAACAATCACATCGGCGTGCACCCGATGGCGCTGATGCATCCGGAGCGCGTATCGGCGAGCGATCGCGCGCTCATCGATGAGCGCGCCCGCGGCTTTCCGTCGCTGCGTGAGTATTTCGTGCGCAACCTGGCCGAAGGCGTCGGCACGATCGCCGCCGCCTTTTATCCGAAGCCGGTAATTATCCGGTTGTCGGATTTCAAGACCAACGAATATGCGGCGCTCATCGGCGGCGCCCCCTTCGAACCGCACGAGGACAACCCGATGCTGGGCTTTCGCGGCGCCTCGCGCTACGCGCACCCGGCCTATGCGGACGGCTTCGCCCTTGAATGCGAGGCGCTCGGGCGGGTGCGCGGCGCGATGGGGCTCACCAATCTTCTGATCATGGTGCCTTTCTGCCGCCGCGTGACGGAGGCCGAGCAAGTGCTGGCCGCCTTGGCGCGCAACGGCCTGAAGCGCGGCGAGAACGGGCTCGAGGTCTATGTGATGTGCGAGATCCCCAACAACGTCATCCAGGTCGATGCGTTCGCCGCGGTGTTCGACGGCTTTTCGATCGGCTCGAACGACCTCACGCAGCTCACGCTTGGCGTCGACCGCGATTCCGAGATGGTCGCGTTCGATTTCGACGAGCGGGATCCGGGGATGCTGGAGATGTTCCGCCTGGCGGTCGCTGGCGCCAAGCGCAACCATCGCAAGGTCGGCATATGCGGCGAAGCGCCGGCCAACTATCCGGAGATCGCCCGCTTCCTGGCGACGATCGGCATCGATTCGATGAGCGTGAACCCGTCAAGCCTGCTGCGCACGATCACTATCGTGGCCGAAGCGGAAAAGGCCCAGCCGGCGGCGCCGGTCAAGGGGCTCGCCAGCACGGCGGCGGCGTAGGCGCGCACGGTATGGACGGTTGCGAGGCCGCGTATCTTTCGCCGTCGTCGCGACGCGGGAGCCACTAGTTGGATCCGCCGCCCGGGTCCGGCGGGTGTTGCCCTGAACCCCCAGGGCGGGCGTTGTGTTCCGTCTCTTCGAGCTCTTCGGCGACAAGATCGCCTTTCGGCGTGACGATCGCATGACCGGCGCGAGATTTCGCCACTTCGCGGATGCGTTCGGCGATCCGGGCGTCTTTTTCCATCAGGTCATGCAGATCGCGGGCGTCGAGCACGAGCAGGTTGCAACGGCTGACGGCCACCGAAGTCGCCGAGCGGCGCGAGCGTTGCAGGACCGCGATCTCGCCGAAGAAATGTCCGGGGCCGAGCCTCACCTTCTTGCCGCCGATGGCGATGTCGACTTCGCCGTCCGCGATGAAGAACATCGACTCCGCGCGCTCCCCTCGCCGCGCGATGACCGCGCCAACCTCCACGCGCCGCGCTTTGAGCAGCTTGATGATGTCGCCGACCTCGCTCGCGTTAAGCGCCGAGAAAAGCGGCACGCGCGAAATCATGGTCCAGGTGATCACGAAGTCGCGACGGTGAACCTCCTCGGCAAAGGCGGTGGCGATGATGCCGATCGGCAGCGCCATGATGATCAAGCCTGCGACTATCGTGACCGCGGCGACGAGGCGGCCCGCGGGCGTGATCGGCACGATATCGCCGTAGCCGACCGTTCCCAAGGTTACGATCGCCCACCACAGGGCGTCGGGAATGGTTCCAAGCTTGTCCGGCTGAACACCGCCTTCGACAAGGTGCATGGCGGTCGCGGCGAACAGCGCGGCGCCGAACAAGATGATCACGCAGCCGATGAGCGCGCGCCGTTCGGCGTACAGCGCCTCGAACAGCGATTGTATCGCCGGCGAGTAGCGCGCGAGTTTGAGGAAGCGCAACACCCTCAGCAACAGCAGGATACGGAAGTCGGACGGCAGAAAATAGGCGAACCAGAACGGCAGGACGGCCACCAGATCGACCAGGCCGCCGGCGCTCAACGCAAAGCGGATCCTCGCGCTTGCGGGGCCTAATTTCCCGTAGGGAGCGAATTCGGCCGCCACCCACAGGCGAACGACGTATTCCAGCGAGAGCAGCGCAAGCGTCGCCAGTTCGATCGCCATAAACAGCGATCGCCATCGCGAAGCGAGCGACGGCACGGATTCGGCGCAGACGGCCGCCAGATTCACCAGGACGACGGCGATGACCGCCCGCGCGATCGCCTGGCTTCCCCGAGGGTCGCTCAGCAAGAATTGATAGACCCGCCCGCGCAGGCTTTTCCTGGCGGCTGGGGCCCTCTCCGGCGCAAGCGTCATGGCGGACAACTCAAAGAATTGCACAATAACATTCTCTTGGCGTCCGGCCACGGCGCTATTTCGGCGCCTGGTCGGCCGCGCGCCGATTTGAGCCGTTCGGGCAAAACCGGCGTCTACTCGTAGCGCAGCGCTTCGAGGGGATCGAGGCTGGCGGCCTTGCGCGCCGGGTAATAGCCGAAGAACACGCCGACCGCGGCCGAGAAAAGAAAGCCTCCGGCGATTGCCGCAAGCGAAAGCGGCGCAGACCAGCCGAAGACGATCGAGACGATCGCCGAGACGACGACCCCCATGAAGATTCCCGCGAGGCCGCCGCTGACGCTTAGAAACACCGCTTCGGCGAGGAACTGCAGGAGGACATGCAGGCGCCGCGCGCCAATCGCCATCCGAAGGCCGATCTCGCGCGTTCGTTCGGTCACCGACACCAGCAGAATGTTCATGATGCCGATGCCGCCGACCACCAGCGATATCGATGCGACGGCGGCGAGAAGGAGCGCCATGATTCGGCTGCTGCTCTCCGCCGTCTCGGCGTATTGGCTTAGATTGCGCACGTCGAAGTCCTTTACGGCTCCCGGCTTGATCCGATGGCGGCGCACAAGCGTCTCGCTCGCCTGGGCGATGGCTGTCTGCACCAGGCCCTGACTCGCCGCCTGGACGTAAATCTGGTTGGCGAAGCCGGTGAGACGCGCCTGTAGGTTGTAAGGATTGGGAGGCGGCAGATAGGCCCAATTGAACAGCGCTTGCTGCTGGGTCGGCGCGGCGACGCCGAGCACCTTGCGCTCGGCGGTGGTGAACGGGGTCATGACGAGGTCGTCCTGGTCCTGGCCGAACGCCGATTGGCCTTTGGCCGCCAGGACGCCGATGACCCGCAGCGGCACGCTCCTGACCTGGATGAAGGCGCCGACCGGGTTCTCGTTCGGGCCGAAGAGCTGGCGATACACCGTCTGACCGATGACGACGACCAGATCCGCCTTGGCCTGGTCATCCGTGGTTATGGCGCGCCCCGCCGCGATGCGCCAGTTGGTGATCGGCGGATAGTTCGCGCTGACGCCCTGGATCATCGTCGTCCAGTTCTGGTTGCCATACAAGATCTGTCCCTGCTGGCGGATGAGGTAGCCGACTTCCACGACCGCGGGATCCTCGCGGCGGATCGCCCTTGCGTCCTCGACCGTCAGAGTGCTGGCGCTGCCGAAGCCCGCGCGCATGCCGCCAGTCATGACGGCGCCGGGCAGGATCACGACGAGGTTGGTGCCAAGGCTTTCGATCTGCTTGCGGACGGCGTCGTTGGCGCCCTGGCCCACGGCGACCATCACGATAAGCGCGGCGACGCCGATGAATACGCCCAGCATGGTGAGCGCCGAGCGCATCTTGTTGCGTCCGATCGCCTGCGCCGCGGCGGCGAGGATCATCAGCGCGAAGGCGAAGGAGCCTCCGGTGGGGATGATGGCGTCGGCGGCGCGCGGCTCGGTCGGGGCCGAAAGCGGGGCGCGTTCGGTTCCTGCCGGAAGCGCTGGCGCGGCTGGCGTCTCTCGCGGCTTGGCGACCCGCTGGTCGGCGATGATCTCGCCGTCGCGCATGGTGATGACGCGATTGGCGTAGGCGGCGATGTCGGATTCGTGCGTGACGACAACGATGGTGACACCCCGGTCGCGATTAAGCGACACGAGCGTCTCCATAATTTCATGGGACG
>JBEKSH010000400.1:0-4084 GCA_049517235.1 Roseiarcus sp.
TTTCGGCCAAGAAAAAATTTGGAAATATTTGGAGGGTCAAATAGTCGGCCATTGAAAACAAAGGGGTTTTCTTCCACTCAAATTCATCGAATCTTGCAAAACCGCGTCATCCAAGGATTTTGCAAGGATTTGGCCGGCTGGCTGCGGAGGCGGGACATGACGGCGCGGTGAGCGACGGGGCGTGATTTCGTCGATCGCGTATCAGCTCTTTTCGATCGGTTTGCTGCGTGAGCGCGCAACCATCTCGCGCTGGGCGCATCGAAGATCGCGTCGAGTCCGCGCGGGTGCGGATCGACGACAATCAACGGCCTGACCATCAAACGCCCTCGCGCGCCCGGAGATGGCGGGACTAAGTCGGCGGGCGGCGGAATTCAAGCGCGCGCCGCATCGCCGGTCGCCAGTAGACCCTCCCCTAACGCGCCGTTCGAAGTTGCGCGGAGGCCGACTTGCGGCGCGGTTGAATGGGTCCCGCTCAGCCCTTCAGCGCCCCGACCAGCGCCTCCTGCATCTCGGGCGTCGGATCGCCGTAGAAGGCCGGCGGGGCACCGTCGCCGCCGAGCGCGCCATAGGCGCGCTTCGAGGCGACTTCGAACATGACTTCGAACTTCTTGGCGGCGCAATCGTGCGGCTTGCAGACGAAATAAAGCTCATAGGCCTTTCCGTCGATCGTCGCGGGCTTCATCGGGCCGGCGACGCCGTCGAAATTCTTCGCAAATTGCGCCAACCAGTCGGGGGTCGGCTGCACTTCCTTCATCAATTTCTGCCATCCGCTGCGATAGGCGGGCTTCAAGAGAACATCGAACAGATAGGGCCCATCTTGCGCGCCGGCGGCGTCGGCGATCAGGGCGAAAGCTAGGAGCGCAACGATTCGCACGTTAAGCCTTTCAGAATATTGGCGATAGAGAGTTGGCGCGGTGAACGGCCGGACAATGCGGCCTCGCGCCCGCAAGGCCTTGCACGTTTAGAAAGCCTTGAAAGTGATGATCGTGCGGGTGTCGACGATGCCGGGAATGGTCTGGACCTTCTGGCCGACGAAATGGCCGATGTCGACGTCGCGTTCGACGTAGAATTTGGCGAGAATGTCGAAGTCGCCGGCGATCGAATAGATTTCCGACGCAATCTCCGCCTCGGCGAGCGCGCTCGCAACCTCATAGGTGCGCCCGAGCGCGCATTTGATCTCCACGAAGAAAGTCTGCATGAAAATCGAAGTCCTTTCACCAACCGCCATAAGCGAGGCCGCTTCCGGCGTTCGCCGCGTCGGCCGCGGGCATTCCCGGCTTACGTGGATCGCTTTGCCTGGAGGATCGTCGGCCGCGGCCTGTGGGTAAAGATAAGCATGCTATTGTGCAATAACTTCCACGTCGCGGTCTAGGGCCGATTGCACCTGGAACGTGGATTGATAAGTCTTCGAATCGTGGCGCGCGATGACGATGTATTCCCCCTCGGCGAGCACCAGCGAGGGGAAGGCGCCGATCAATTCGCGAATGAGGTCGCCCCCTGGCGTCAAGATCGTGAAATTGGTGTTCGCCAGTGCTTCGGCCCCCGGCGCATTGACCAGCTTTAGCGTCAAGGTCGCATAGCGGTGGCGCAAGGCCACATCGAGGACCTTGCCCGAAGGCACTTTGATGTCCGCCGCGATAATCGAATTGGTCGCGACGGCGTTGCTCGGCGCGCCGCCGCCTGTCTTGCCCATGCCAAGGGAGCCGACGCCGACCGAATCGAGATAGGTCGAAACGATACGATAGGAGCCTTCGGGCAGGCCGAGAAGATCGCCGGCCCTGGCCTTGGAATAGACCAGCTTGGCTTCCGGATTGTTGCGCTCGGGAACGTAGATGGCGAGCGACAGTCGATTCGCGTCGATCGGCGCGTCGCCCCTCGTGCCAACGATCCTCAAGGCGCCCGCATTCAGCATGACGCGCTCGGCTTGCAGTTCGTTCCCCACGCTGATCCGCTTTGTCGCGCTGGCGAGCCCGAAAGCGACATGAACGACATAGTCGCCCGGCGCTACGGCGAATGTGGGCTGGGCGGCGCCCGATTCGGCGACAAGGGCGTGCGAGCCGTCGGCGTCGGCGCGCACATTGAACAGCCGCCAGTGCAGGCCCGCCCGCAAGGGGGCGCTGGCGTCGCTCAGAACGGCCGAAAGATGCAAGTTCGCCTGGCCGGGCTCGCCGGGCGCATCTTGGGCAACCGCCGGCGCAAGCGCGCCCGCGTAGGCCAAAGAAGAGAGCAAGAAGGCTGAAAAGAGACGCCTTACAAGAGTGCGCATGGTCTTTCCGCCTTGCCGCGATCCCGCACGCCAGTCGATGGCGCGCTCTGGCGACGCCTTTTTCCGGCGGCGCCATCCGGCGCCCGCGTCTCCTGGCGCGAAAAGCGGGCCGTTTGATGACGGTTTACAGCGGCCGCCAAACCAGCCAAGGAACGGGTCCCAAAGCTGTCGTTTGGGCGGCGCCGGCCGGGTTGCTTTCAAAAACGGGACGCTCATGAACGAGACGATCGAATTGTTGCGCCGCCGCCGCTCGCTGCCGCCTCAAGGGATGGCCGGCCCGGGGCCGGGGCCTCAGGAAATCGAGACATTGTTGACGATCGCCTCCCGCGTCCCCGATCACGGCAAACTGAAGCCGTGGCGTTTCCTGGTTTTCGACGGCACGGCCCGCGAGACGGCGGGCGCGATCGCCGCAAAGATTCTGGAGACCGATGATCCCGCGATCGCCGATGCCCGGCGACAGGCCGAGCTGGCGCGTTTTTCTCACGCGCCGCTGGTGATCGCCGTGATTTCGCGCGCCGGTCCCCATGTCAAGATTCCCGAATGGGAGCAAATATTGTCGGCCGGCGCCGCCTGCATGAATCTTGTGATCGCCGCCAACGCCATGGGCTATGTCGCGGCATGGGTGACGGAATGGTGCGCCTACGACCGCCGCTTTTGCGGCGCGATCGGCGTCCGGGACGATGAAAAAATTGCGGGCTTCGTGCATATTGGCCGGCCGAACATGGTCAGCGAGGACCGCCCGCGTCCCGCGCTCGCCGACATCGTCTCGTGGTTTCCAGCTTGATCCGCCCGCTTCCGCTTTGAGGAGAGCTCCTTGTTTTATGAAACCGGCCAGCGCGACAAGTCAGTGTTGCCGCGCGATCCTTTCAAAGCGATCGTCGCCCCGCGGCCAATCGGATGGATTTCGACGCGCAGCAAGGAGGGCCTGATCAATCTGGCCCCCTACAGCTTCTTCAACGCTTTTGCGTCGTCGCCGCCGATCGTCGGCTTCTCGAGCGAAGGCGCCAAGGATTCGGCGGCTTTCGCGCGCGACAGCGGCGAATTCGTGGTCAACCTCGCGACCATGGATTTGCTGCGTCAGGTGAGCGAGACTTCGGCCCCCTTGCCGCGCGGGCAGAGCGAATTCGACCATAGCGGCCTGACGATGGCGCCGTGCCGGCTGGTGGGCGCCCCCCGCGTCGCCGAAAGCCACGCCGCGATGGAATGCAAGGTGATCGAGATCGTCGCGCTGAAAAATATCCAGAGCGAGCCGATCGGCAACTACCTGGTTCTTGGCCAGGTCGTCGCGTTTCATATCGACGAACGCTTCATTCACGACGGCGTTTTCGACGCCGCCGCCGCCCGATCTCTCGCCCGTTGCGGCTATCAGGACTATGCCGTCGTCGACAAGCTGTTCACCCTGGCGCGTCCGCCGGGCGGCGGCCAATAACCGCAATTTCAACAGGCGGTCCGCGGCCCGGCGCGCGCCAGGATTCGCTCGGCGCGCAGGCGATGCGGCCGGTCCAGCATTTCGCCATCGAGCGCCACGACGCCGGCGCCGGGCGACGCATCAAAGGCGGCGATGATCGCGCGCGCCCGGGCGATTGCCTCCGGCGTCGGCGTGAAGACCTCGTTGATGATGGGTATCTGGGCGGGATGAATCGCCATTTTGGCCCAGAATCCGTCGCGGCGAGCGGCGATCGCCTCGGCGCGCAGGCCGTCGGAATCGCGAAAATTGGTGTGCACCGCGTCGATCGGCGCGACGCTCGCCGCCGTGGCGCCCAGAAGCGTCAAGCTGCGCGCTAGGCGATAGGGGCCGGCATAGGCGCCGTCGGGCAG
>JBEKSH010000401.1:0-4075 GCA_049517235.1 Roseiarcus sp.
AGTAAAAGGTCTTCGCCTGCGCCGCCAGAGGCAGCGCGAACGCCAATAGCGCCCCGCATATGAGTAGCGTCAGTTTCCTGAGCATCCGATCTCCTCCCATTCGGTGATATTCGCCCGCTGAAGTCGGGTCGCCTCACCGACACCGTAGTTTGACACGCGCCGAAGGTGGGGGCAAGGACTCGACCGCGTTCAGCGGGGCGGACCGCTTTGCAGCAATGATGGAGCGGGTTTTCGCGGGACGTGACGACGCGGTTTGAAAGCCGGCTTCCGCGCATGAACTGATGGGCGCCGTCATGTCTGGGCGGCGTCCGCTGTAGTTGGGGTTATGACCCCGCATTGAATGAGGAGTCGCCGGAAACGGAGGCGTGAGAGCGCCCGATGTCCTGTGACGATCCGCCCGACCATCTTCGTCGCCTCGCGCCTTGAGCCGCCTGGCCCAGTTCGGACGCTCTTTAACGAACTATTAATACCTTCGGAATAAGCAGTTGAGGTTCGAATCAATCGGGCGCGTTCGACCCGCGCATGGACTCGATCTCCATGTTCGCCGCGTCGCCAAGCCATGACGGCAGTATCTTTCCTTAGCGAGAAAGGTGGGCCGTCATGCTCATTCCCTCAATTTCCCGGGTCGGCTCCCGGACCCTTTACGCCGGTCGCTCGGCGCCCGTGATGCGGGCGAACCGGCCGCCGAGGGCCGCTTCGGCGCAGGCCGCCGCCGAACCGGCCGAAGCCGACGCGCGCGATGACGGCGACGCGGGCGATGCGTCCGCCCCGGCGACGCCGCAGGGCATGACCCTCGCGGGCGCCCAGGCGGCCTACGCCGCGAATTGACGACCTGTTCGCCAAACGGGATCAGGCGACCAGCGCCGACCGCGCCATCCCCGTCACGCATTGATCCATGGGTCGGAACGATTGTTCCGGCGGCTCTTGCTAGGCGATCCGCGTCACGACGGACGCAGGCGGATCGCGAGAATTGCTCTCGGCCGCCATGACGTGATTTCGTCCCAAGCCTTTGGCTCGGTACAGCGCGCCGTCGGCGCTTGCGATGATGTCGTCGAGGCTGCAGCCGCGCTCGGGGGCGGTCGCCACGCCCACACTGACGGTTGCGTCGAGCCGCCGCCCGTTCAGGAAGCGCGCATCATCCTGGAAAGTGTCGCGGATTCGCCGCGCGATCGCCAACGCCGCCTGATCGCCGCATCCCGGCAGCGCGAGCGCGAATTCTTCTCCGCCTATCCGGGCCGCCATATCGGCCGGTCTCAGCGCTCTCGACAGAACGTCGGCGAATATCCGCAGCACTTGATCGCCGGTCGGATGGCCGAACGCGTCGTTGATGCTCTTGAACCGGTCAAGGTCGAAGGCGAGCAGCGAGATCGGAATCTCGTCGCGCCCGGTTCGGTCGAACATGCGCTCGGCGCGTTCCATGAAGGCGCGCTGGTTTGGCAGTCCGGTCAGGGGATCGATCAAAGCGGCGGCCCTGTGCTTCGCCTCGCTGCGGCCCCTTAGCATCATGACCAGAAACGCCGCGCTGCCGACCGCATAGATCAGCGTGACGAAGTGGATGATTCCGAGCCAGCTGATCGACGCCATCGGCAAGGCGAGCGTGGAGAAGGAGAATTCGATGGTCAGCAGGAAAAGCGCGATCGCCATCAAGCCGAGGAGGAAAATCATCGGCCATCGTCCGCGAAGCTTCTCGTTGCGGCCCAGCCAGAATTCGATCGCCGCCGCCCCGTACAGGCATCCTGAGATTCCCCAGCCTAACGCGACCGCGAGCTGTCCGGAGGCGTAGGCGCCCGTCAGGATCAGCAGCGCGATCCAGGCGGCCGCCCCGGCGAGCACCGGGTAGGGCCTGATGCGGCCGCGATTGAAAATTCCCGCCGCGACCCACGCCAAAACCGCGCACAGATCGAGGATCAGCGGCCCGATGATCGTCGAGGCGTAAGCCGGCAGCACGGCATGCAGCGCCAGCAGCGTGACGCCGACGCCCGCTCCGCAATTGGCCGACGCCCACCAGAAGGCCGCCCAGGCCGCGCGATCCTGCCACCAAGTGATCAACAGAATCAGGCCGCCCGCAAACGAAACGAAGCCTTCAGCGAAGGCGAGGGTTGAAACGTCGAATGTCATTCGAGCGGCCGATTGACGGTCCTGGGTGGAGGCCGATCGATAAAGAACACTTTTGCGTTAATAACGTAAAAATAGAATCAAACGCAGTTTCCAATATCCTGCCAGACGGTGCGGCAAGACAACTATGTCCCGAACTTGAGACGATTCAGCCGACACACGATGCGGAAAACAGTTATTGTTCGACGCGTTGTGCGACAAGGACTATCGAAACTCTCAACTCCGCAGGCCGATGGCGTCGCCTGCCGGGCCTGTCGCCCGCGGGCGAATGCTTGGCATTCGCCTTGAGACGCCCAACCGCGTTCATCTGATTGTCAGGCCCGCCAAATGCCCGCGCCCGCGGCCGCGTCACGGGCCGTTTGCTCCAGTCGCGGTTTGCGTCTTTCGCGAGGAACGACGCGCATTTGTTGAACGCCTTGCGCTATCTCGCGTTCATTCCCGTTCGGGCGGGGCTCGCCGATTCTTCCTAACGGATGGCCGTGGTCGAGCGCGCGCGGATCTTGAGGGGCGCGATCGACGCGCTCGCGCAGGTCGGCCCGGCGCTGGCGCGCGCCGCGATTCGCCGGTCTCCTGGAATTGTCGGCCGGCGAACAGGCGGCTCTCGACGGATTGGAGAACCGCGGCTCGAACGGGCGTCCGCTTGGCGCGCCGGATTTCATTGCGGCCGTCAAGAGGACGCTGGGTCAAAGAGTGCGGCTGGGCGAGCGCGGACGCAAGCCGCAAAGCGACCGGGCGGGCTGAATTGGGCGATTCGTATCGGCGCAATGCGCGCCTTCATCTCTCTTCGGATTATCCGCGCCCGTGACCGTGACCTGGGGCCCCCTTGTGTCCCTTGGTTGCCGGGGCTGCCGGGGTTGCCGGATTTGCAGGGCTTTTGGCGTCTCCGGTATCGAAATCGACAGGCAGTATCTGCCAACTCAAGGTTCCCAACGATTCGCTCCCCGTTTCCCCAGGCACGAAATAGAACTGCCGGGTGAGCGATGAATTCTCCCAAGGGATCTGCGCGCCGGCTGTCATAGCGATGACGTCTTTGCGCACGTCGATCATCATGCTGGAGACGCTCTGTCCGACGGTCGCCAGATGGGCGAGCAGGGATTTGGCGAAGGGGCTGTTGCGGCCGGCGCCATCGAAGGTGACATTGTCCGGCTGCGTCGCGAAAGCAATGAGAAATCCGGCGGCGTCGCCAACCCTCGCGAGACCTTCCGTATGCGGGAAAGCGCGCGAACCCCGCAGCGGATTTGTGCGGCACGCGTCCAGAAAAACCAGGTGAACGCCATCGCCTTGCTCAAGCTCCTTGAGCACGTCGTCGACAGGCACGGCGTGTCGATAAACATCGTCCTGGCCCTGCAACTCGAAGTCGACGGGAAGCAGGAAATTATGCCCGTCGACCTGTACGCCATGTCCGCCGTAATAAAAGACGACGGCGTCGGCGCCCTCCGCGGCGCGCGCGAAGTCGTCGATCGCACGCTGCATGCGCGGTTGATTGAGATTTACGAGAGCAGTGACCTCGAACCCCAGGTTTCTCAATTTCGCGGCGATGTCTTTGGCGTCGTTCGGCGGATTGGCCAACGTCGGCACCGCGCGATACGCGCCGTTGCCCACCACCAGGGCGACGCGCGTCTCGGCGCACGCCATGGCGGCGCTGGCGACCAGCAAGCCCAACGCGATGGAAAACCGCAATAGACGAAAGCTTCGCCGCGCTGGCGACCCGGCGCCCGATCGACATCGATCGAATTCAAGCAAAATCCCGCTCACCGTGCCGGCCCAGGTCGCACGAACGGACCCGTCGCTGCGACCGGCATTCACCAGGCTCTTCGCCTCTTCAAAATTGCCGTCGGCGAGCTGCGGAATCGTGCGACGAATACGCCGTTGCGGGCAGCCTCGCGCATTTCCGACTTGAGGGCAACCAGATCGCCGGCCTTGGGCAACACTTTGGCCTTGCGGATATCGGCGATTGCGC